>JBFXEK010000129.1:0-5460 GCA_050180155.1 Thiomonas sp.
AAAGCCCCGCAAAAGCGCGACGGCGGGTCGCAAAGATGAGCCGCGAGCGCGTGGATCGCCTGCGCGGGCGGGCATTGCAGCCAGCGGACCAATCGTTTGCCGTGTACACCACGCTCGATTATTCGAACGCGGGGTCGGTGTCCGAGGCGATGGGATATTTTTGTTTCTGGCGCAGCGCTTCATCGTGGAGCCATTCGCGAAAGGCACCCAGCGCGGCGTCCTCAGCGCGCACAGCCCGAAACGCGAGATACCAGCTTTCGTACCTTTTATTTGGAATCCCGAAAGGTGCGATTAGGCGTCCCGATGCAAGCGCGTCGCTGATGTATGGGAGCTGCGCCACGAGCACGCCCACGCCATCGAGTGCGGCTTGTACGGCCATCGCGGAACTGCCGAACGATACCTCCCGTAACGCTTTGGCGGGTTTGGCGCCGGCGGCCTTGAACCACCAATCCCATTGACCACGCAGATGGGCCACGACGATTGCAGGCACCTTGTGCAGGTCCCGAGGTTTGTGCAACTGCATGGCTAGAGAATGCGTACACACCGCGACCAGTGTGCTGGAAAACAATTCCTCCGCCGTATAGCCCGGCCAGTCACCGTTGCCTCGCCGCACGGTGCACGTCCAGTCATCCCGGAGTGGATTCATCACGCCGCCGGTCGCGATGCGTACCTCGATGTCCGGGTGGTCACGATTGAAGGTGGCGAGGCGCGGGATCAGCCAGTGCATCGCCAATGCCGGGGCGACCCCAACGGGCAATACCGGGCCAGCGCGCATCGCACGGACTTCGTTGGTCAAACGCGCGATGGCTTCAATCGCGCTTTGCAGGCCCGGCTGATATGCCCGCCCTTGGTCTGTTAGCTCCAGGCCATTCGGGTGTCGTTTGAACAGCGGGAACCCGAGTCCGTCTTCGAGCAGCCGCACTTTCTGGCTGATGGCGGCAGGCGTCACATTCAACTCGATTGCCGCGGCCGCAAAGCTCCCAAGTCGCGCAGCAGCCTCGAATGCGCGTAGCCGGTTCAACGATGGCAAATGATTGGTCATGAATTTAGCAAAAGGAATACTTTTGCTAAGCCACCTACAAAATTGTTCACGATTCGTGGCTGATCGTCTTACATTACACCAGTCTTGGCCTCGGATGACATACTTGTACGCGTCTTGTTTGCCAATAGTAACGCTATTCCAGACCGGCAAAACGCGTCCGCTCCCCGTAGAACAGACTGCGCATGACAGGTGCCTTCGGACATGAATCTGTCTGCGCCATTCATCATGAGGCCAGTCGCCACCACGTTGTTGATGGCTGCGATCGCATTGCTGGGATTCATCGCGTTCTCGCACTTGCCGGTCGCACCGCTGCCGTCAATCGACTTTCCGACCATCCAGGTAACGGCGACGCTGCCCGGCGCAAGTCCCGAAACCATGGCTGCGTCCGTGGCGACACCGTTGGAACGCCAGCTCGGCCAGATCGCCGGCGTCAGCGACATGACCTCGTTCAGCGCGCAAGGCGCCACGTCGATCACAGTCCAGTTCGACCTCGACCGCAACATCGACTCAGCCGCGCAAGACGTGCAGGCGGCACTGACCGCGGCCAGCAAGTCGCTGCCGACCACGATGGTTACCCCACCAACGTGGAAGAAACTCGATCCGGCCGATGCACCGATCCTGATACTCGCAGCCACCTCGCGCTTGATGCCACTGACCACGGTCGATGATGACGTCGACAACCTCCTCGCGCGCTCGATTTCACAGGTATCCGGGGTGGCGCAGGTCGCCCTCGGCGGCGAACAGCAACCGGCCATCCGAGTCCAAGTCAACCCGGCAAAGCTAGCGGCGTTGGGCTTGACCCTTGAGCAGGTGCGGCAGGCACTGGTGGCGGCCAGTACCGATGCTGCCAAGGGCGCGCTCGATACCGCGACGACTGGTTTCACCATCAACGCCGATGACCAACTCACCGAGGCGCAAAAGTTTGAGCATGTGGTCATCGCTTATCACAACGGCGCACCGGTTCGTGTCGAAGACGTGGGCCGCGCCATTTCTGCGGCGGCCGATCGCACCGCGGCGGCGTATTACAACGGCCAACCCGCGATTCTGTTGACGATCTATCGCCAACCCGGTGCCAACGTCATCGACACGGTAGACCGAATCAAGGCCAGGTTGCCCCAGCTTACGGCCAATCTCCCGGCAGGCGTCGACGTCCATATGGTTCTGGACCGCACAGCCACCATCCGTGCGTCGGTGCGCGACGTTGAGTTCACGCTCGTCTTGACCGTCGCCCTGGTGGTGCTGGTCGTGGCCTTGTTCTTGCGCAATCTCACGGCGATCGCCGTCCCTGGCATCACGATTTTCGTGGTGTTGCTCGGCACGTTCGCGTCGATGTGGCTGCTGGGCTTCAGCTTGGACAATCTCTCGTTGATGGCGCTGACGATCGCGGTGGGATTCGTGGTGGACGATGTGATTGTCGTGATCGAGAACATCTACCGCCATATCGAAAACGGCGAGCCGCCACGCGACGCCGCATTGCAGGGCGCGCGTGAGATCGGGTTCACCGTGCTGTCCATGAGCCTGTCGCTTGTGTTCGTGCTACTGCCGACCGCGTTCATGAGCGGCGTGGTGGGCCGAATGTTCCGCGAGTTCTCGTTCACGGTGATCGCTGCGGTCGTGGTGTCGGCCATCGTGTCATTGACGCTCGCACCGATGCTGTGTGCGCGATGGATCAAACCGGTGCGTAGCGAGCATGGCATGTGGTATCGCCGCATCGAAATAGGATTTGAAAAGCTCGCAGACGGCTATCGCAAGACGCTTGACTGGGCGCTGGCGCGTGCGCCATGGATGCTTGCGACATTTGTCGCGACCGGGATCCTTACTGTGCTGCTGGCGTGGGAGATCCCGAAAGGGTTCTTTCCGGAGCAGGACACGGGGTTGATTGGCGCACTGGCCGATGCATCCCAAAGCGTATCGCCCCGGCAGATGCAGCGGCTGGAGCGCCAGATCGACGCCATCGTGCGCCAAGATCCGGCGGTGGCAGGCGTAGCCTCGTGGACAGGCAGCACCGGCGGCAATGGATTCGCACAAACCCAGAACACCGCACGCTACTTCATCGTCTTGAAACCACGATCCCAGCGAAGCCTCTTGGCGCCGCGCATCATTGAACGGCTGCAGCATGCGTTGCATGGCGTCGACGATGCCACGCTGCACATGCACGCGACCCAGGACATCACCGTCGGTGGCCGCAATTCGCGCGGCAACTTCGAGTACACCTTGCAAGATGCCGATTTCGATCAATTGCGACATTGGTCGGCGAAGATGCTCGCCGCAATGCACAAGCTCCCCGAGATCGAAGGCGTTGCGAGCGACTTGCAGGATTCCGCGCCGCAACTGACGATTGACATCGATCGCGCCAAGGCCGCAAGCCTCGGGGTGTCGGTCCAAGCCATTGACGATACGCTGGACGATGCGTACGGCCAGCGCCAGATTAGCCAATACTTCACGCAGGTCGGCACATACCCGCTGATCCTCGAAGTGACGCCGGAGCAACTGCATCGCCTAACGTCGCTCAATGACCTGTACGTGACGTCTACCACGACCGGCGCGACCGTCCCGCTGTCCACTTTCGTGACCATCGATACCGACACGACAGGCCCACTTTCCATCGTGCACCAAGGCCAGTTTCCGGCCGTGAACTTGTCCTTCAATCTCAGGCCGGGCGTGTCGCTCGGACAAGCGGTGACGGCCATCCGGCAGGCAGCGCGTGCGATCGGCATGCCCGAGGCCGTCACTGGGACGTTCACCGGCAACGCGGGTGCGTTCCAGAAATCTTTGAGCAGCCTCGCATGGATGTTTCTGCTGACGGTGCTGGCCGTGTACGTCGTGCTGGGTGTGTTGTACGAAGACTTCATCCATCCGTTGACGATCCTTTCGACCTTGCCGTCGGCCGGTCTCGGCGCACTGGTGGCACTCTACCTCGCGCACATGGATTTGTCGGTGATCGGAATGATTGGCGTGGTTCTGGTGACCGGCATCGTCAAGAAGAACGGCATCATGCTGGTCGATTTCGCGATCGCCGCAGAACGCGAGCGTGGCCTCGCACCATTGCAGGCCATTCGAGAAGCTTGCATCCTGCGGTTTCGGCCGATCCTCATGACCACATCCGCTGCGTTGCTTGCGGGTGTTGCGCTCGCGGCGGGTAGTGGCACGGGGTCGGAACTGCGCCGTCCACTGGGCATCGCGATCGTTGGTGGACTCATCGTCAGCCAACTGCTGACGCTGTACACCACGCCGGTTGTTTACCTTTACCTTGACCGGCTTCGTGCGCAGATCCGCCAACATCACGCGAACCGCATCGAAGGCGTTGCATGAGTCCCACGCGGCCGCTCCCACAGTCGCTTTGCGGAAGCATTCGAGTCGTGAATGGCGAGTTCTGGCCGTACTTCGCCGTGTCAATCGCCGCGAAGCGCTTAACGGAATGGCGTGCGGAGGCCGCTTAAAAATAAAGCACTCGACTGGGGTGGTGTTAGCATCAGCGCCGCAAAGCCGCAGGCGGCGACCGAATAGAGTCGAGCTGTTCGCTCATGCCCTTCAGCTGCGATGCCAGTTCTATGATTCGGCGCTGCGCACTCGCAAGTTGCGATTGCGCAATATCCCGCTGCGCTGCTACTTCTGCCAGACGGTCCTTGAGCCCCGACCGGATCTTGCGTTGCTTCAGCTGCTCCTTCCTCTTCGAAGGACGTTCCTGCTCGTTGATTTCAACGTAAGCCTGAATCTCACGGATGAGAGAAGGAAACCGACCCTTTCGCAATGCACTCGGATCGCAGCCGGCCTCTTTGGCGACGTTATTCTGCGAAACAGGGGTGCCGGCCTTCAGAACTGTCGGGTTGTTAGCCTTTAGTCGCTCGAAGGCTTGACGAAAGCGTTGCTCTGCCGTAAGTCGGGTGGGTTCTGATGACATTGAGATAGTTCTCCATACCTTGACGTTCGGCGAGCAGCGCCTTGTGGCGTGGGCTGCCAGCGATCGCAGCAGCAAGTTCCTGATCAATTTTGGCCAAGTCTCTTTCAATCTCTGCGGCCCGTTGTCGGTCGTACAGTGCGTCGGCGCAGGGGCCTTTTCCATCACCGCCAGTACAGCGGGAAATCGATTCAATCCCGCCGTAGTTGCAGGTGCCGCGATGTGCGCAAGCACCAACTCGCGTTTCGCGAAAGTGCACCAAGCCACGACGACTTGCAGATGCCAACTGTTTGGCGTCCTTGTCGCTGATCAGGTTCATCAGGATGATCTCTTTGCGCTGTGGTCCCAGCGGCGACACAAAACGGTCACCAATGGCGGCTTGCAGCTTTTGCGCTATCGATTCGTACATAGCCTCGACGATTACACCCTCGACCTCTTCGTTCAGATGCAGCTTCGTGTAGCCACGCCCGTAGTAGAGCGGCATCAGGCGAGAGGCGTGCTTCAGTTGAAACTGCAGGCT
>JBFXEK010000130.1:0-5458 GCA_050180155.1 Thiomonas sp.
ACCGCGCCCTGCGTCACGCGCGAAAACACGATTTCGCGCAACTCGGTGAACAGCGACACGCTCAGTCGCAGCGCACCATACGCCAGCAGCAGCGCCACCGGCACCACCAGCACGGCGCGCGGATCGCCCGGCTCGAGGGCCAGCGCGTCGACGATGTCCTTGAGCACGATGGGCACGCCGACGTTGGCCACCTTGGCGGCGACCATCATCGCCAGCGCCAGCAGCACCCGGGCGCGGTACTCCCACAGATACGGCCAGAGCGCCGACACCACGGCCCAGCGCGAGCGCGGCGCAGCAGAGGGTGAACCGGTGGCTGGCGGTTCGGGCAAGGAGGAGGAGGTTCTGGCGTGCATGGGTGGGAGCAGGCTGGGGCAGGCCGGCGTTGTGCGACGGCGGCAACGGCCCCTGACTACACTATGCAAATCGATCGATTATCCGCGTCCGCCCAGCGTTTTGCTCGTGCCTGCCATGTCCAGTCTGCCCGCCCTGCCCGACCGCATCCCGACCCTGCGCACACAGGCGCGCCCAGCCGATGTCAATATGCACGGCGATATTTTCGGCGGCTGGATCATGGCGCAGGTGGACATCGCCGGCGGCATCACCGCCGCCTGGCGCGCCAAGGGCCGGGTGGCAACCGTCGCGGTGAAGGAGTTCGTCTTCAAGCAGCCGGTGCTGGTGGGCGACGTGCTGTCGTTTTTCACCGAAATCGACCACGTCGGGCATACCTCGATCACGGTGCGCGTCGAGGTGTACGCGCAGCGCACGCCGTCGAACGTCGAGGTCATCAAGGTGACCGAAGCGCTGTTGACCTACGTCGCCGTCGGCGACGACCGCCGCCCGCGCCCGGTCGATCGGCGCTGAAACGGCTGCCAGCCAAAAAATCGAGGCCGCCCGCAGGCGGCCTCGGCTGCGAACACGGACCGTTTACTTGCTCTGGCCTTCAGCGGCCTCGCCTTCGCCTTCCTCACCCACCCCGCCGGCAGGCGGGCTGACGGTGACCACCGCGGGGTTGTCCACGCCGTGGGTGATCACGCTCACCCCCTTGGGCAGCTTGAGGTCGTTGACGTGCACGCTGCTGTGCAGCGTCAGGCCGCTCAGATCGACCGCGATGAACTCGGGCAGGTCGGACGGCAGGCACGACACTTCGACTTCGTTCATCACATGGTTGACGATGCCGTGGCTCAGCTTGACCGCGGGCGATTCCTCCGCACCGGTGAAGTGCAGCGGCACCTTCATGGTGATTTTGTGCGTGGCATCGACGCGCTGGAAGTCCACGTGCAGCACCAGCGGTTTGTACGGGTGCATCTGGTAATCGCGCAGCAGCACCTGACTGGTCTTGCCGGCCACTTCCAGTTCGAGCACCGAAGAGTGGAACTGCTCTTTTTTCAAGGCGTGGAACAGCGCGTTGTGATCGAGTTCGATCATTTGCGGCGCTTGTTCGCCACCATAGACGATGCCGGGGGTTTTGCCGGCGCGGCGCAGGCGGCGGCTCGCACCGGTTCCCTGCAATTGACGTTCGAATGCGACGACTTTCATGTCGACTCCTGAAAACGGGGACGGGCCCCTGGGTTGGCGGCACCTGCGACCAGTGCCACGACAAACCACCGCACGCGGCGGCGGACGAAACTTTGATTCAGCACACCACCTGGATCAGAACAGCGTTTCCTGCTCGTTGAACAACTGCAGCACCGAGCCGCCGTAAGCGATGCGCTGGATGGTCTGCGCGATCAGCGACGCCGCCGAGAGCTGGCGGATTTTGCCGCAGTCGCGCGCTTGCGGGCGCAGCGGAATGGTGTTGGTGACCACCAGCTCGTCGATCGCGCTGGCTTGCAGCCGCTGGATCGCCGGGCCGGAGAGCACCGGGTGGGTGCAGTACGCCATGACCCGCTTGGCACCGCGGGTCTTGAGCACCTCGGCGGCCTTGGTCAGCGTGCCTGCGGTATCGACCATGTCGTCCATGATGATGCAGTTGCGGCCGTCGATGTCGCCGATGACGTTCATCACTTCGGACACATTCGGCTTGGGACGGCGCTTGTCGATGATGGCCAGATCGCAGTCCATCAACTTGGCCAGCGCCCGCGCGCGCACCACCCCGCCGATGTCGGGAGAGACGACGATCAGGTCGCTGTAGTTCTTTTCGCGCAGATCGCTCAGCAGGATCGGCGAGGCGTAGATGTTGTCCACCGGGATGTCGAAAAACCCCTGCACCTGGTCGGCGTGCAAGTCCATGGTCACCACCCGCGCCACGCCGGCGGTCTGCAACATGTTGGCGACGACCTTGGCGGTGATGGGCACGCGCGCCGACCGCGGCCGGCGATCCTGCCGCGCGTAGCCGAAGTACGGGATGACCGCGGTGATGCGCTCGGCCGACGCGCGCTTGAGCGCATCGACCATGATGAGCAGTTCCATCAGATTGTCGTTGGTCGGCGCGCAAGTGGACTGGATGACGAACACCTCGCGCGCGCGGACGTTCTGCTGGATTTCGACCGTCACTTCGCCGTCGGAAAAGCGACCGATGTACGCCTGGCCGAGGCCGATGCCGAGTTGTTCCGCTACTTCCTGGGCAAGCGCCGGATTGGCATTGCCGGTGAACAAAATGAAGTCCGCC
This sequence comes from Thiomonas sp., assembly GCA_050180155.1. Taxonomy (GTDB): domain Bacteria; phylum Pseudomonadota; class Gammaproteobacteria; order Burkholderiales; family Burkholderiaceae_C; genus Thiomonas. The sequence continues at coordinate 2,609 of JBFXEK010000130.1, forward strand.
GGGTTCGGTGTCATGATGGGGTGCGGGGTGGAAGTTGCGCGAGTGCAGCGCCCGAAACGCCGGGGCTTTCACCCTGGCGGCCCGCGGTGCGCGACGCCGCGGGCTAAACGCCGATCAAAACGGCGATCAAAACGCCGATCAAAACGCCGGTCAAAATTCGTGGCTGGGGAGGAAGGATTCGAACCCTCGAATGCCGGAATCAAAATCCGGTGCCTTAACCAACTTGGCGACTCCCCAACTCCATTCGCTTGCAGCGAATGCAAACTCAATCAACCCGCGTGTCGACCCTGCGCGGCGGCTGCGCCGTCAAGGTCGGATGATCCATCGACCCAACCGTGCAAAGGATGCACGGCCAAGCCTTTGCAGAGCCGGCTTTGCCACTGCGCAGGCGTGTCTTGCAGCGCAGCAGCGTGCAGTGTACGCTGCGACGCCTCGTCCAGCCAAGCAAACACTGCGCTGCCCGACCCGGTCATGCGCACGTCAAACCGCGGTCGCAGCCCTTGGCGGAGCAGGACTTCACGCAGCGTTCGCGCCGCCAGCGCCACATCCGGCGCAAGCCGCTGTGCCGCCTGCTGTAAGTCGTTTCTGCCCCACATGGGCTGCGCGGCGCTGTTTTGCGCCCCGCCGCCTGTGTGCGCTGCAGCAGCCGTGCTTTTCAGCCACTCAGCAAAGTCGGTAATTTTCAACGGCCCCGGCAGATTTGTCAAGGCAAGGGCGGCAAACACCTCGCGCGTAGACAGGCCGTGTTCCGGATGCACCACAGCAAACCACGGCGTGGGCAGATCGACGGCTTGCAACGCGTCGCCCACCCCCTGCGCCCAGGCGTTGCGGCCGTAGACGAACACCGGCACGTCGGCGCCCAAGCGGGCGCCCAGACGCATCAACTCCGCTCGCGGCAAGCCCAGCCGCCACAGCCGGTTCAAGCCGATGAGGACGGTGGCGGCGTCGGAGCTGCCCCCGCCCAGCCCGGCCTGCTGCGGAATCGATTTGCGCAAATGGATGTCCACCCCCTGCCGACAGCCGGTAGCGGTTTGCAGCAGCCGCGCGGCGCGCACGCACAAATCGTCTTCGGGCAGGCCGTCGCCGCCGACACGGCGGATCACGCCGTCGTCGCGCCGGATGAGGTCGAGGCTGTCGCTCCAGTCGATGAACTGGAACACCGTCTGCAGGGTGTGGTAGCCGTCGGCACGCCTGCCGGTGACGTGCAAAAACCAGTTGAGCTTCGCCGGCGCGGGCAGGCCGTACAGCGCGCGCATCGCACCCCCTTTTCAGCGTGCGGCCGCGCCGCTGGCGGCGTCGATCACCATGCGCAATTGCGCCGGGTCGGCGCCGTCGCGCTGCGCCTGCAGCAGCGCCAGCCGGCCGTCGCGCCACACCGGGCGCACCGTCCAGCCGAGTTGGACGAAGGCGCCACCGGGCAAATCCTGCGCCGGCAGGTCGGCCGCGGGTTTGCCGCGCACCCAATCCTGCAGCGCCGCCTGCGGCAGCGCCACGCCCAGCGCGGCGCGGGTCATGGCATCGAACGAGGCATAGTGCTGCGTCTGTCTGCCGTCGTCCAGGCTGGCCTGTCCTGGGCTCCATTGCGCCCGGGCGAGCATCTGCCCCAGCGGCGAAAACACCTCGAATTCCCCCGCATCCTGCCCCTGCAGCACCAGGCGGAAACCGCCGTACAGCGCCTTTTGCGCCTCGGCCACGCCGCTGACCAGCGACAGCCGTCCGGCCAGTTCGACGCTGGCGGGCTGCGGCGTTGGCGCCAGCCGCGGCGCAGCGCAGCCGCCCAGCGCGGCGAGCGCGCCGGCGCCGAGCACGAGCAGCGCGCGCCGCCGCATCAGAAGGTCACACCGTATTTGCGCAGCACCGCCTGCACCATGGCGTCGTGCGGTGCGCGCTCGATCGCCTGGCGCCAAATGGCGCGGGCGCGGTCTTTCTGCCCGAGCTGCCACAGCACTTCGCCCAGGTGCGCGCCGACTTCCGGGTCGGGGCGGGCGTCGTATGCTTGCTGCAGCAGGTCCAACGCCTGGTCGAGGTGGCCCATGCGGTATTCCACCCAACCCATGCTGTCGAGCACGAAGGGGTTGCCGGGTGACAGTTCGAGCGCGCGGGCGATGAGTTTGCGCGCCTCGGGCAGATGTTCGCCGCGATCGGCCAGGGTGTAGCCCAGCGCGTTGTACGCCGGCTGCGACTGCGGGTCGACGGCAATGGCCTTGCGCAGCAACTGCAGCATGTCTTTGATGTGTCCGCTTTTGTCGGCCATCATCGCCGCCTCGTAGAGCACGTCGACGTCGTCGGGCATTTGCTTGGCACCGTCCTGCAGCAGCTTGAACGCGGCGTCGTAGCGCCCGGCGTCGCGCAGAATCTGCGCCTGCGTCAGCAGTTTGTCCTTGCGCTGCGCCGCCGTGGCCTCGGGCAGGGTGGCGACCAGCTTGAGCGCGTCGGCCACTTTGCCTTGCGCCACCAGGATGAGCGCGCGGTTGGTCAGCACCGCCAGGCGGTTGCTGGCGTCTGGGGTGATCTGGTCGAGCCAGCGGCTGGCCTGGGTGTCATCGCCGAGCTTGCGCGCGGCCTCCGACAAGGCGAGGTAGGCCGGGGTGAGCACCGGCGGCTCGGCCTGCGCGCGCGCCAGACGCAAATAGGTCTGCAGCGACACCACCGCCTTGGCCGGTTCGCCAAACTCGGTCTGCAGGCTGCCCAGCAGCAGCCAGGCCGGCGCCAGCTCGGGAGCGCCGGCCACGAGCTGGCGCAGCACGCCGTAGGCGATGCCGTCGCGCTGCTGCGCCAGCGCCGCCTGCGCCCAGGCCAGGCGCATCCCGCTGTCCTGCGGCTGCGCTGCGGCAAACTTTTGCATCGCTG
>JBFXEK010000131.1:0-5457 GCA_050180155.1 Thiomonas sp.
GATGTTGCATCTGGCGCGCGGTCTGTCCGATGGACCATTGATCCTGACCGCTGCTCTTCTTGGGGCGATGCTGATGCTTCCCCGGTGGTCGATGCGCTCGATCGCCCTGAAAGCGGTGGGTATCGCTGCAGCGGCACTACTCCTCAACCTGCTCATCGGCGCTGTCTGGGATCGAGCACGCCCCTTTGTGGCTGGTGTCAGCCAAGCCTGGGTTTCCCATGCGGCGACTGGCAGTTTTCCCAGCGACCACCTGACTGTGCAGTGGGTGGTGGCCGGCATGCTGTTGCTGGATCGACGTACCCGAGCCTGTGGCATCGGGATCGCACTGCTCGGCCTGCCCATGGCCTGGGCACGCATCTACCTTGGCGTGCATTATCCCGGCGATATGCTGGGCGCCCTCGCGATGGGTGGGCTGGCCATGCTGAGCGGCTGGCTGTGGTTTCGCCGCTCCACGACGTCTGCCATCGTGCCCGCATCATCACGGACATGAGGTTTCGCCCTGGCGCGAAGCGAAGGGCTAGTGGGCCGCGCCGGGTGAGGCAAAAGTACAACCCGCCGCGCGGGCCGATTCGTCCGTGGTCGTATGATCGGTTTGCAACGTGGTGTGCGTGATGGCGAAGCGATCATGCAGCATGGCTTCGATTTCTCGGCGCACGTCGTGGCAGTCGATGTCATGGTTCACGTAGATGTGGCCCGACAATGCCGGCATGCCCGAAGTCACTTCCCACACGTGAAGGTCGTCCAGCCTAGTCACGGCGGGCACAGCGCGGATCGCTTCGGCAATGGATTCCGGGTCGAGACCACGAGGTGCTGCCTCCAGGAAGATACGGCCGGATTCGCGCACCAGGCCGATGCCCGCTTTCAGCATCAATCCGGCGACGACCAGGGCCGCAATAGAGTCCACGCGATTCCAACCCGTCCACCAGATGATGGCACCGGCGATGGCAGTGGCGATGAAGGCGTAGAGATCGGTGAGGATGTGCTGGAAGCTGCCTTCCACGTTGAGACTCTGTCGATTGGCTTTGCTCATCGCCCACACGGCGAGCAGGTTGACGCCGATGCCGATCACCGCGATCACCGTGACCAATAGGCCTTCCACCACCGGCGGGTTGATCAGCCGGCGGATTGCCTCGACGATGAACCAGAGCGACAGCAGCAACAGTGTCAGCCCGTTCGCCTGCGCGCTCAGGATTTCCACGCGCTTCAGTCCAAAGGTGTAACTGCCGCTGGCCGGACGACGGGCCAGACGCATCGCCACCAACGCCAGCCCGATCGAGCCCACGTCGGTGAGCATGTGGCCGGCATCGGAAATCAGGGCCAGTGACTTGGCCATGATGCCGACCACCACCTCGACCGCCATGAAGCCGAGCAGCAGCAACAGCGCGATGGTCAGGTACTTCTTGTCCGCATCCGGTGCCACACCATGGCTATGGTCGTGATGATGGTCATGATCATGTTCGTGGGGCTTGGTTGTGCCCATAGGAGTCTCCGGTGCGTCGGCCACTCTACGTGAGCACCGTGGTGTTATGACATGACATCGGGAAGGACGGGCGGGAGTGACCCCGCCCGTCTTCATCAGCTCACTTGACCGTCGATGGGCCACGCCCGATCCACCGTGCTCTGGTAGACCCAGCCGGCCACGCTCTGACCGGTGCGCCCGTGCAGGCGGATCAACTGCACGGCCCGTTCGGCCTGATCGTCCTCGCAAAACACTTCGAGCTTGATCTGCTTGGTCACCCGTTCGCCCAGTTCCATCGAATAGATCTGTTCCTGGGCACTGAGCGCGGTCAACAAACCTTTGACGTCGCTCACCGACAGATAACGGAACCCACCTTCCTCCAGGGCATGGATGACGTCGAACACACGGCCGCGGTGGATGAATGCCTTCACTTCTTTCATGGGGTGTTCTCCTTGGCGAGGCGCCGGGCGGCGCGTTCTTCGATCCAGTCGTAGAGCACCGGCAGCAGCACCAGCGTCAGCAACGTCGAGGTGATCAAACCGCCGACCACCACGGTGGCGAGCGGACGCTGGGTTTCTGCACCGACGCCGCTGGAAAGCAGCATCGGCACCAGGCCCAGGATGGCTACGCTCGCGGTCATCATCACCGGGCGCATGCGCAGCGCGGTGCCGCGGATCACCGCCTCGCGCACGGGCAAGCCTTTCTCGCGCTGCTCGTTCAAGAAACTCACCAGCACGATGCCGTTCAACATCGCCACGCCGAACACCGCGATAAAACCGATCGCCGAGGGCACAGACAGGTATTGCCCGGTGATCGCCAAGCCGACGATGCCGCCGATGGTGGCGAACGGCACGTTGGCCAAGATCAGCGTGGCGTGCTTTACCGAGTTGAACGCGGTGTAGAGCAAGACGAAGATGAAGAAGATCGTCGCCGGCACGATCAGCGATAACCGCTTCAACGCCCGCTGCTGGTTCTCGAACGCGCCACCCCATTCGCTGTAGTAGCCGGTCGGCAGCTTCACCTGTTGCGCGATGGCCGCATTCGCATCCTTGACGAAGCCGTCGATATCGCGACCGCGCACATCCATCTGGATCACCGCATAGCGCTGCAGCTGCTCGCGACGGATGAACGAATAGCCTTCCGCATCGCTGACTTCGGCCACCTGCGACAACTGCACCAGTGCGCCGCTGGGCGTGCGGATCGGAATGCGCTGTATGGCTGGCAACGAGGCCTTGTCCGCATCGTCCAGCCGCACGGCGATGTCAAAACGCTTCACGCCATCGAGCAGCGTGGTCACCGGCTCACCACCGATCCCATTCTTCACCACGGTCAGCACGTCGTCGGCGTTCAGGCCGTAACGGGCCAGCGCATCGCGATCCACCTTGATGCGGATCTGCGGCTTGCCGATGTTCGCCTCCAGTGCCAGATCCGCCACACCCGGCACGCCGGCCAAGACATTCTTGATGCGGCCGCTCAGGCGATCCAGCTCGCCCAGGTCGTCGCCGTAGATCTTCAGCGCCAGGGTGGCGCGCACGCCGGAGATCAGTTCCTCGATGCGCATCTGGATCGGTTGGGTGTAACTCACCACCGCGGTCGGCAAGGCGGCCGACAGTTCTTTCTGCATGGCTTCTTCGATGCTCTCCAGCGTCTCGCCCTTGCGCCATTGATCCTTCGGCTTCAGCGGCGTGTACACCTCCATGTAGTTCACGTCGGCGGTCTCGCCTTTCTCGGCGCGACCGATCATGGCCAGCGTGGTTTCCACTTCCGGAAACTTCTGTTTGATCAGCGTCGAGACCTGTTTTGAGATGTCGATGGATTCATCCAGCGACGCCGACGGAATCGAGGTGATGCGCCACATGATGGCGCCTTCTTTCAGGTTGGGCATGAACTCCTTGCCGAGGAACGGGAACAACGCCAGGCTGCCGATCAAGGCACCGGCAGCGATGCCAAGCACGAGCTTGCGCCGTGCCAACGCCCAGGCGAGCACCGTGGCGTAGTGGCGTTTCAGGAACGCTACCAACCAGGTGTCTTTCTCTTCCTTCGGCTTCAACACCAGCGCGGCGAGCACCGGGATCAGCGTCAAGGCGAGAATCAGGGAGCCGGCCATCGCGAAGCTGATGTTGAACGCCATCGGCTTGAACATCTTGCCTTCCAGCCCTTGCAGACTGAACAACGGCAGGAACACCACGATGATGATCAGGATTGCGAACGCCATCGGATTGGCCACCTCGCGGGCGGCCGCCAGCACGGCGGCAGTGCGATCCACCGGGCCGCCGTGCGCCTTGCGCTCGGCCATGATGCGGTAGGCGTTCTCCACCATCACCACCGCACCGTCCACCATCATGCCGATACCGATCGCCAAGCCCGCCAGCGACATAAGGTTGGCCGACAGCCCCACCTGATTCATGCAGATGAAGGCGATCAGCATCGCCAACGGCAACGCCGCGACGACGACCAGCGCGCTGCGAAACTCACCCAGGAACAGGAACAGCACCAGCGCCACCAGGATCGAACCTTCCACCAGCGCGCGCACCGCGGTGCCCACCGCCGCGTTGACCAGTTCGGTGCGCTCGTACACCGGTTTCACGACCACACCCGGGGGCAAGGATTGCTTCACCGTGTCGAGTTTGGCCTTGACCGCATCGACCACGCTCTTGGCGTTTTCACCGATACGCGCCAGTGCCATGCCCAGCACGACTTCCTTGCCGTCGCGCGTCACCGCCCCGGTGCGCGGTGCCCCGGCCTCGGTAATGGTGGCCACGTCCCGCACGTAGACCGGTGTGCCGTCTTCGGTCTTGAGCACGATGTTGCCCAGATCCTTGGCGTTCTGGATCAAGCCCAGTCCGCGCACGAGATACTGCTCGCGCCCCACGTCGACGAAGTTGCCGCCGACTTGCGCGTTGTTCGCCTGCAACGCCTCAATCACGTTCTTGAAGCCGAGTTTATGCGCGATCAATTTCATCGGATCGATGCGCACCTGGAACTGTTTTTCCTGCCCGCCCCATGAGCTGACGTCATCGACGCCCGGCGCGGTGCGCAGGATCAAACGGATGGTCCAGTCCTGCAGTGTGCGCAGATCCATGTCGTTCGGTGCCGTACCGGCCGTGGCGCCTTTCAGCGTGTCGTCGGCGCGTTCGACCGTGTACCAGAACACCTGGCCGAGACCGGAGGTGTTCGGTCCCATTTCCGGTTTGCCATAACCCGCCGGCAAACGATCGCCGACCTGTTGCAGCCGCTCGTTGACCAGCTGACGGGCGAAGTAGATGTCCATGCTGTCGTCGAAATACACCGACACATACGACAAGCCGAACAGGCTCACCGAGCGGATCTGCTCGACCTTGGGCAGGCCGGCCAGCGCCGACTCCACCGGTGTGGTGAGCAGTTGCTCCACGTCCTCCGCCGCCAGCCCCGAGGCTTCGGTGTAGACGTTGACCTGTACCGGCGTCACGTCCGGGAAGGCATCGATGGGTAGCTGACGCACGGCCTGGAAACCGAGGAAACCGATCACCACGAAAATGATCAGCACCAGCACCTTGTAGCGCAGGGAGAATTCAACCAGACGTTCCAGCATCATTCTTCTCCCAGCTGTGAACGCAACAAGCGGGCCTTCAAGGCGAACGCGCCCTTGCGCACGTAGGTGTCGCCGGATTTCAGGCCTTGCGTAATCACTGTCCAGCCATCCCGCGTGTCACCGACCATGACCGGCGCGGGCTCGAACTTCCCGTTGCCCTCGGCGAGGAACACGGTCGGCTGGTTTTGCAGCAACACGATCGCTTCGGCCGGTACCGCGAGCTTCGGCAGGGCCTCGCCGACTGCAATACGCGCTTCGACCAGTTCACCCGGACGCAGAAGATTTTTCGGATTGCCGACCTCGATGCGCACCGGCACCGTACGAGTGCGTTCATTCGTTTGCGACGAACTCAGGATGACGCGCCCGGTCAGCCTCTTGTCGTGTGCCAGCACGCGCGCATTCATGCCGGGCGCTGTGCGGGCGGCGT
>JBFXEK010000132.1:0-5435 GCA_050180155.1 Thiomonas sp.
AACACCGGTAGCAGCCCGACCGAGCGCAGACCCAGCACCAGGATCACCAGGCTGACCACGGTGGCCAGCACCGGGCGGTCGATGAAAATATCGGTGAATTTTTTGTTCATCGTCGGCCGCCTGTTCAGGAATTGGGCACTTGCGGATTCGGGCTGTTGGCCGGCTGTACGCTGTTGTTGATCAGCAGCGGCGTGCCGTTGCGCAGCTTGAGCTGGCCTGCGGTGACCACGACGTCACCAGCCTTGATGCCGCTGAGCACGGCGACCTGATCGCCGCGCGTCGGCCCGGTGGTGATGAAGCGCTGCTCGGCCACCAATTTGGGCTTGCCATCTGGCCCCTTGCCTTCGTTTTTGACGAGGAACACCGTCGCGCCGTAGGGGTTGTACGCCACGGCGGCGTTGGGCAGGGTGAGGTAGTCGCGCGGCTGGCCGGCGTCGATGCGCACGGTGGCGAACACCCCCGGCAGCAGCGCCCCGTCGGGGTTGGCGATGCGCGCCCGCACTTTGAGGTTGCGGGTGCTCGGATCGATCTGCGGTTCGATGGCCATGACCTTGGCGGCAAAGGTTTTTCCAGGCGCGGCGTTGGTGGCGACTTCGGCGGTCATGCCAGGGCGGATGAGGTCGATCTGGCTTTGCGGCACGGTAAAGTCGATGTCCATCGGATCGAGCTGCTGCAGCGTCACCGCGGCGGCGCCGGGGGCGAGGAATTGCCCGAGGTCGATCTGCCGAATGCCCAGCACGCCCGAGAACGGCGCCTTGATCGCCGCCTGCGCAATCACCGCCTGCTGCGCGTTGATCTGCTCGCGCAACGCCTTGAGTTGCGACTCCCCGCTGGCGACGTTGGCGCGGTCGGTATCGACCACCGACTGGCTCACCGCCTGCGCCTGCAGTTGGGCCTCGTCACGCCGCAGATTGATTTTCGCCAGTTCGAGCTGCGCCTGCACCTGCCCGAGCTGCGCCTGCAGTTGTGCCAATTGCGCGCGCTGCGGCGCGTCGTCGATTTGCACCAGCAACTGGCCGGCATGCACTTTTTGCCCCGAATGAAAATGGATCGCCGTGACGATGCCACCGACCTGCGCGCTCAGGCTGGCCTGCTGGCTGGCGCGCAGATTGCCCAGTGCCTGCACCGTCGGCTGCCAACGCGACATTTCGGCCACCGTGGTCGAGACGGTTTGCGGCGGGTTGGACATGCCTTTGATGGCCTTACCGATCATCGCCGTCTTGAACCCCTGGAACCACACCACCCCGCCGACGATCACCCCCGCGACGATGAGCATGATGATCATGCGTTTGGTCGTGCCTTTGGTCATCTGTGAACTCCGTTATTTCGATGAAGCTGCCTGCGCCGCGACGGGCGCCAGGCGGTCAGTGTGCAGCCGCGGTTTCGACCGCGGCGCCGATGACGCCGCCGCCCATGGCCTGGAACAGCGCCGCGCTGTCGGTCAGGCGCGCGGCTTGCGCGGCGATCAGATTGATCCGCGTTTGCTGCGCCTGCTGCTGCGCCGTGAGCAGTTGCAAATAACTGGCGGCACCGAGTTTGTACTGCTGCTCGACCAGCTGCAACGACTGCTGCGCCGCGTCGTCGGCTGCAGCCTGCGCGCGCAGGGTTTGCGCGTCGTTGTCCAGCGCGCGCAGCGCGTCGGCGACGTTGCGCAACGCCTGCAGCACGGTCTGCTGGTAGTTCGCGCCAGCAGCTTGCAAACTGGCCTCGGCGGCGTTGGCGCCGGCCTTCAACCCGGCGTTGAACAACGGTTGCGCCAGGCTGCCGGCGAGCGACCACACTGCCGACCCCGGGCCGAACAACGCGCCGGCGGTCAGCGCCTGCGTACTCAGCCCGGCGCTGAGGTTGATTTGCGGGTAGAGGTTGGACACAGCCACGCCGTACTGCGCGGTGGCCGCATGCAGCAGCGCGGCGCTGGCCTGCACGTCAGGACGCTGCTGCACCAGCGCCGAGGGCACGACCAACGGCAGCGTTTGCGGCAGCGTGAACCCGGCCAGATCGAACCGCGGCACGTCCGCCGCTGCCGGCGCCTGGCCGAGCAGCACGGCCAGCAGATGGTCGGTCTGCTCCAGCCGGTTGCGCAGCGGCGGGATGCTCGCCCGCGTCTGCTCTACCTGCGTCTGCAGGCTGAGCACGTCGCTGCGCGCCGCGGCGCCGAGTTCAAAGCGTTTGCGCGCGATGTCGAGCTGGTCTTGTTGCGCTTTGAGTATCGATTCGCTGGCGGCGATCTGCGCGGCCAGCTGCGCCTGGGTGAACGCCGCAGTCACCACATTGGCCGCCAGGGTCAACCGCGCCGCGTCGAGCTGATAGCGCTGGTAGTCGGCCTGCGCCGCCAGGGCCTCGAGCGCGCGGCGGTTGCCGCCGAACAGGTCGAAGTTGTTATTGACCGCCACGCCGACGTTGTACAGATTGAAGGTGTTGGTGGCGTTGCTGCTTTGCCCCAGGCCGGCGGCGTTGCTCTGCTGCCGGCTGACGCCGAGTTTGCCGCCGACCGTCGGGTACAGCGTCGAGCCAGCTTGCGCCGCGTAAGTTTGCTGCGCCTGCCGCAGCGTGGCCTCAGCCGCGGTCAGCGTCGGACTGTTGCGCAGCGCGGTCTGCACCAGGTTGTCAAGAGCAGCCGACCGGTACACGCGCCACCAGTCCGGAGCGACTTGCGCTGCCACCTCGAAGCGCTGCGCCGCACCCTGCGGGCCGGGAGCCGACGCCGTCTGTGCCGGCAATGTCTGCCGGGTGTAGTTCGCCACCGCAGGGGCGGCGGGCGTCTTGAAATCGGGGCCGACGGTGGTGCATCCGGCGAGCACGGCGCTACCCAGAGCCAGCCACACCATGCGGGAAGTCGCGGGCAGATATTGCATGAGAGACATTCCTACAAAACGTCAACGCCGCGCGGCGACGATGCTTGCGGCCATGCAGCTATTCGAGCACACCGCGATGGCCGCACCCGGTGGCAGGGATCTGCTCAGCGGCAACGGGCCGCAACCAGCCATGCCGCCAGGGCATGTGAGCAGCGAATAGTAGGCGGGGCCGTTTTGGCCGGGTTGCTTTACCATGCCAATGAATATCGCAAACCGGCCAAGCATGACCGCATCCGCCCGCCATCCTGCCGCCCCTCCCGTCAGCAGCAAGGCCGCTCTGCTCGAACGGATCAACCGGTTGGACGGCGCCGAGCTGATCGCGGTGAACGTGCGCAACCCGGTGGCGATGGACCCGGCCACGCATTGCCTGGCGCGCGGCACGCTGTTTTTGCTCTCCGAGGGGCTGGTGGTGGTGGAAACGGCGCAAGGGCGACAGCTCGCGCCGTCGCAAACCATCAGTTGGATGCCGCCCGGGGTGGAACACGCCGTGCAGTCTTACGGGCCGACTGCAGGGTATGGCGGCTTTTTGGTGCCGCACCTGTGCAGCGACTTGCCTGCCACGCCGACCAGCTATCCGCTCAACCCGCTGGTGGCGCTGATTTTGCAACGCGCGCTCGATTGGCCGGCAGAATCCGCTCTCGACGCCGCACGCATGCGGCTGGTGCTGGTGCTGCTCGACGAGTTGCGGCAGTCGGCGGCACGGCCGCTGCAACTGCCCTGGCCGCGCGACCCGCGCTTGCTGGCCATCGCCCGCGCACTCATGGCGCACATCGCCAGCCCGCGCACACTGGAACAATGGGCGCGCTGGGCCGACATCGCGCCGCGCACGCTCAGCCGCAAATTCGTGCTCGAAACCGGTATGAGCTTTGCGCAATGGCGGCAGTGGGCGCGGCTGACGCGGGCGCTGGAATGGCTGGCCACCGGGCGCGCGGTCAAGGACGTGGCCTTGTCGCTGGGTTACGACAGCGTCAGCGCATTCATCAAAATTTTCCGCCAGGCGCTGGGCAGCACGCCAACGGCGTACTTTCAGACCAAGCAACGCATCAAATCACCCGTGGCGAGCCGCCCGCCGGCACCCGTCCCGCCCGCAGCTTGACGGTATATCGATTCAACCAAAGATTGTTTTGCACCGCGCGGCAGTCGCGCTAGGCTTTGCGCCTGACTTTGCACAACAGGAGACAGCCGATGAAATTCGAAACTCTGGCCGTACACGGCGGCTACCGAGCAGACCCGGTGACCCGCGCGGTGGCGGTGCCGATTTACCAGACCGTGTCGTACGCCTTCGACGACACGCAGCACGGCGCCGATCTGTTCGACCTGAAGGTGGCGGGCAATATCTACACCCGCATCATGAACCCGACCAACGACGTGCTGGAACAGCGCGTGGCCGCGCTCGAAGGCGGCGTGGCCGCGCTGGCGTTGGCCTCGGGCATGGCGGCGATCACCGCGGCGATTCAAACGCTGGCCGAAGCAGGCGACAACATCGTTTCCAGCAGCCGCCTGTACGGCGGCACCTACAACCTGTTCGCCCACACCTTTCCGCGTCAGGGCATCACGGTGCGCTTCGCCGACCCGCGCGACCCCGACAGCTTCGCCCGGCTGATCGACGCCCGCACCAAGGCGGTGTTTTGCGAAACCATCGGCAACCCGCTGGGCAACGTCACCGACATCGGCGCGCTGGCCGCGGTGGCGCACGCGCACGGCGTGCCGCTGATCGTCGACAACACCGTGCCCTCGCCGTATCTGTGCCGGCCGTTCGAGCACGGCGCGGACATCGTGGTGCATTCGCTGACCAAATACCTCGGCGGCCACGGCAACAGCGTGGGCGGGGCCATTGTCGATTCCGGCCGTTTCGACTGGGCGGCGCACGGCGAGCGCTTCAAGCTGCTGGTCGCGCCCGACGTCAGCTACCACGGCGTGAGCTACACCCAGCAGTTCGGCGCTGCGGCCTTCGTCGCCCGCGCCCGCGTCGTGCCGCTGCGCAATATGGGCGCGGCGCTGTCGCCGCTCAACGCCTTTCTCATTTTGCAGGGCATCGAAACCCTGCCGTTGCGCATGGAGCGCATTTGCGCCAACGCGCAGCACATCGCCGAGCACCTGCAAAAGCACCCGCGCGTGGCCTGGGTGCGCTACGCCGGGCTGCCCGACCACCCCGACCACGACGTGGCGCAGCGGCTGATGCACGGCCGCGCCTCGGGCATTCTGAGCTTCGGCGTCAAAGGGGGCCGGGAGGCCGGCGCGCGCTTTCAGGACGCGCTCGCACTCTTCACCCGCCTGGTGAACATCGGCGACTGCAAATCGCTCGCCTGCCATCCGGCCACCACCACCCACCGCCAGTTGAGCGCGCAGGAGTTGGAGGCGGCCGGGGTGAGCGAAGACATGGTGAGGTTGTCGATCGGCATCGAAAATGTGCATGATCTACTCGCCGACCTCGACCAGGCGCTGGAGCGCAGCAGCGGCTGAAGGCATACCGCTTGGCCGGGTTGCACATGCCATCGTCACGCCGCTGTCGTCAAATTCGACGGCTCGCGCGTTGAGCGCGCAGGTTTGGTGAATTTTTGGGAGAAATACACATGTCGT
>JBFXEK010000133.1:0-5401 GCA_050180155.1 Thiomonas sp.
CGATGCCTTGTTGCGGCTGCCGGCGCTGGAGCAAACGCTGGCGCGGGAACAGTTGTGCAGCGTGCTTGCGGCATGGCGCGACGGCCTGCAGCAGCCGCTGCCGTTCACCGCGCGCACCGCGCTGGCCGACGTCAGCGGCGGACGACCGGCCGAAGTCTATTCCGGCGGCTACCGTCATGGCGCGGCGGCCAGCCCGGCAGAATCCGAGGAACCTTGTCTGTCCCGGGTCTTTCCCGATTTCGACGCGCTGTGCGCCGACGGTCGCTACGCCCAGTACCACGACCGGCTGTTTCAGCCGCTGTGGGACTGGGCGCAGCAAGCCGTCGTCACGCCGCACGAGCCGGCGGCGCTGCACGCCGTGGAGGCGGCATCATGACCGCCGTCGTGCTCGATCCCCTGCGCCTGCCACTGCGCGCCAGCCGGCTGATCGAAGCCAGCGCCGGCACCGGTAAAACCTGGACCATCGCCGCGCTCTACCTGCGCCTGGTGCTCGGCCACGGCGGTGACGACGCCGGCTTTGGCCGGCCGCTCACTCCCGAGCAGATTCTGGTGATGACTTTCACCCGCGCCGCCACGCGCGAACTGTCTGAGCGCATCCGCAACCGCCTCGTGCAGGCAGCGCAGTGCTTTCGCGGCACGCTCTCTGTTGACGACCCCCTGCTGCAGCGTCTGCTGCAGGACTATCCCGGCGGACAGGCGCGCATGGCTGCGGCCTGGCGACTGGAGATGGCGGCGCAGGCCATGGACGATGCCGCGGTGTTCACCATCGACGCCTGGTGCCAGCGGGTGTTGCGCGAGCACGCGTTCGACAGCGGGCAGCCGTTCGACGAGCAATTGCTCGCCGACGAAACCGCGCTGCTGACCGAGGCGGTGCATGACTTCTGGCGGCAGCAACTCTATCCCCTGGGCGCGGCCGAACTGCAAGGCGTACTGGCGCTGTGGCCCAAGCCCGAGGCGCTGCTGCACGACGTGCAGACAGTGCGGCGCAGCGCGCAAGCCGGTGGGGCACTGCAGCCGGCGCCTGCCGACGCCTCGTTGCAGGCGCTGTGGCAGCGGCTGCATGGCGCGCGATCCGCGCAGGTGCAGGCGCTCAAGGCTGCCTGGCAGGGGCGCGTCGCCGCGATGCGCCACTGGCTGCTCGGCGTGGTGCAGTCGTCAACCTGCCCGCTGAGCAAAACCCAATATTCCCCGGACAAGGCCCGCGGCTGGTTCGACGCCCTGCAGGCCTGGCTGGACACGCCGCAAGCCGACCTGCCCGAGCTCGACGCCAAGGCGTGGCACAAGCTCACGGCCGACGGCTTACGCCAGGGCTGCAACAAGGGCCGGCAAATCGACGTGCCGCCGTCGTTCGACGACGTGGCCGCGTTGCGCGACGCATTGGCGAAGCTGCCCGACATCACTCCGGCGCTGCAGGCGTATGCCGCGGCGCAGGTCGAATCGCGCCTGCAGCAGCTCAAACGCAGCCGCGGCCAGTTCAGCTTTCACGACCAGCTGCAGCGGCTGGCCGCGGCGCTGGCCGCGGCGCAAGGCGGGAGGCTGCGCCAGCGGATTTTGCAGCGTTACCCGGTGGCGCTGATCGACGAATTCCAGGACACCTCGGCGCTGCAGTTCAGCGTGTTCGACCGTCTGTACGCCATCAGCGGCCAGACCCCGGCCGACTGCGCCGTGCTGCTCATCGGCGATCCCAAACAGTCGATTTACGCTTTCCGCGGTGCCGACATCGCCAGCTACCTGCGCGCCAGCGCGGCGACCGCGGGGCGGCATGCGGTGCTGCAGACCAACTATCGCTCCACCACCGCGCTGGTGCAGGCGGTCAACCGCCTGTTCAGCCGGCGCGAGCAGGCCGCCGGCCCCGGGGCATTTCTGTACCGGGAGGGCAGCGCGGCCGACGCCCCCAACCCGCTGCCGTTCATCGAAGTCAGCGCCAGAGGACGCAACGAGCAGTTGGTGCAGGCAGACGGCCCGGTGCCGGCGTTGCACCTGGTGGTCAGCGCCGAGGCCGAACCCGAGGCCAAACTGCAGGCAAGAGCGCGCTTTGCCGCGCTGGCGAGCGCGCGCATCGTCGAGCTGCTCGGCCACGCGCAGGCCGGTTTCGTTCACGCCGACCGGACGTTCAGCCGCTTGCGACCGGCCGATATCGCCGTGCTCGTGCGCGACGCCGACGAAGCCGCGGCGATGCGGCAGGCGTTGCAACGCTGCGGGGTCGCTTCGGTGTATCTATCCGACCGCGATTCGATTTTTGCCTCGCAGGAGGCGGTGGACGTGCTGCGCTGGCTGCGTGCTGTGGCGGCGCCGCGCGACGGCCGCCTCGCCCGCGCGGCCTACGCCAGCGCCACGCTCGGGCTGTCGCTGGCCGAACTGGCCGCGCTGGCCAGCGACGACGCGGTGTTCGAGCGCCGGCTGGAATTGCTCGACCAATTACACCATGTGTGGCAGCGGCAGGGCGTGCTGCCCATGCTGCGGCAAACGCTGCACCGACTCGATCTGGCGGCACGCTGGCTGTCCGGCAGTGGAGGCGAGCGCCGCCTGACCAATGTGCTGCATCTGGCTGAGTTGCTGCAAACCGCCAGCGCCACGCTCGACGGCGAACAGGCGCTGATCCGCTGGCTGCACGCCCAAATCACCGCCAGCGCCAGCGACGACGAGCAGATCGTGCGGCTCGAAAGCGAGGCCGACCTGGTGCGCGTGGTCACCATCCACAAATCCAAGGGGCTGGAATACCCGCTGGTCATGCTGCCGTTTGCCACCGCGTTCAAACCCGCCGAAGACGGTGCCGACGATGTGCAGCGTCTACGCGAAGACGTGCGCCTGCTCTACGTCGCGCTCACCCGGGCGCGTCATGCTCTGTGGGTCGGCGTGGCGGCGCTGCGTCAGGGCAACGCCGCGGCCTGCGTGTTTCACCGCAGCGCCATCGGCTACCTGCTCGGCGGCGA
This sequence comes from Thiomonas sp., assembly GCA_050180155.1. Lineage (GTDB taxonomy): Bacteria > Pseudomonadota > Gammaproteobacteria > Burkholderiales > Burkholderiaceae_C > Thiomonas. The sequence goes on from JBFXEK010000133.1 coordinate 2,934, forward strand.
ACAGCCGCGCGAAGCTGGCGAATTGCGCGGTCTGCTCGACGACGTGTTCGGCGATCTGCCCGCGGTGCGCATCGACGATGCCCCAGCCGTTCCGCCCGCTGCTCACCTACGACCGCAAGCCGCAGAGCAACCGCTGGTCGAGCCCGCCGCCTATACCGCCATGTTCGACCGCGACTGGAGTATCGGCAGCTACTCGGCGCTGGTGCGCGATCTGCCGCCGCGCAGCACGCAGCAGCCGGCTGCGCCGCCGACGCTGCAGGACGAGTTGTGGGAAGCACAGGCGCTGCCCGACGACCCATCGTCGTCGGTACAGGATGCGGCGCGTCACCGTTTCCCGCATGGCGCGCTGACGGGTCGATTCGTCCACGAGCAGCTCGCCTGGCTGGCAGAGCACGGCTTTGCGCTGGCTACCGACGAAGCGCTGCAGCAACGTCTGCGCCAGCGGTGCGCGCGTCAGGGCTGGGATGCGCAGCGCACGCAGGATATCGTCGATTGGCTGGTCGAGATCGTCGGCACTCCTTTGCCGCCGCTGTCCGCGGCGTTGCCCGACATCCGCGGAGCGCTGGCCGAAGCCGAGTTCTGGCTGCCGGCGCAGCGGACCCCGGCGGCGCAAATCGATGCGCTGTGCCGCGCCTTCGTCTTTCCCGGCCAGCCGCGGCCAGAGCTGACCCCGCGGGTGCTGCACGGCATGGTCATGGGATTTGCCGATCTGGTTTTCGCCCACGGGGGCCGCTACTGGGTGTTGGACTACAAGAGCAATGTGTTGGGCGGCAGCGATGCCGATTACACCGCCCAAGCGCTGCAGGCCGCAGCACTCGGCCATCGCTACGATGTGCAAAGTGCGCTGTATTTGCTGGCGCTGCACCGCTTGCTGCGTTCACGGCTGGGCAGCGGCTACGACGCCTCGCAGCATCTGGGCGGGGCGATCGTTTGGTTTTTGCGCGGCGTGCGCGCACCACGAGCCGGTTGCGTACACATGGCCGCCGATCCCGCTTTACTCGACGCTCTGGACGCGCTGCTGCAACGCAGTGCGCAAACCACACCATGAACGCGCCGCAGGACACTCCCAGCGCTACGCGCAGCGCCGACTTGCTGCGCGTGCTGTCGCGATGGGCCGAAAGCGGCGTGCTGCGGCGGCTGGAGGCGGCGCTGGCGCGCTTTCTGGCTTCGCTGTGCCCGCAGATCGGTGCCGAGACCCTGTTCGCCGTTGTCGTCCTCGCCGATCTGGAAGGGCGCGGGCATACGTGCGTGCTCCTGGACGAATTGCCGCAGCATGCTGCCGGGCTGCTGCAGCGGGCGCAGGCTGCGGCGCTGCCGCTGCCCGTGCTCGACCTGCCCGACGCCGACGGCTGGCAGCGCGTGCTGTCGGACTGCCCGCTGGTGTGGGACGAAACTGCGGCGGACGACAGCGGTGCGCCGCTGGTGCTGGGCGGATGCCGTTTGTATTTACGCCGTTACTGGGATGCCGAGACGCAGGTGGCGCGGCAATTGCGCGCGCGCATGCGTCACGCGACGCCGGTCGATACCGCCGCCGCGGCTGCGGTGATCGCCGCCTTGTTTGCGCCGCCGACCGCGGCGGCTGTCGACTGGCAGCGACTGGCCTGCGCGCTGGCGCTGCGTTCACGGCTGACGCTGCTGACCGGCGGCCCGGGAACCGGCAAGACGTATACCGCGGCGAGGCTGTTGGCGGCGTTGGTGGCGACCGCGCACAACCCGGCTGCGGTGCGCGTGGCGCTGGCAGCGCCCACCGGCAAGGCGGCAGCGCGACTCAAGCAGGCCATCGACCAGGCCTTGCTCACCTTGCCGCCCCTGCCTGCGGTGGCCGATCTGGCCGCGCGCCTCGGGCCGGCGCGCACGCTGCATAGTCTGCTCGGTGCCCGCTCCGACAGCCGCAGGTTCGCGCGTAATTCGGCGCAGCCGTTGGAAGTGGATGTGCTGCTCATCGACGAAGCGTCGATGGTGCACCTGGAAATGATGGCTGCGGTGCTCGACGCCTTGCCGCCGACGGCACGGCTGATTTTGCTCGGCGATAAAGACCAACTCGCTTCGGTCGAGGCCGGCGCGGTGCTGGGTGAACTGTGCGCCGATGCCGAAGGCGGGCATTACTGGCCGGATACCGCGCAGCAGTTGCAACAGCTCGCGGCGGAGCAACTGCCCGCCGCGTACGTCGATGCGCAGGGCAGTGCATTGTCGCAACATGTGGTGATGTTGCGCGAGAGCCGGCGGTTTGGTGGCAGCATCGGGAAGCTTGCCGCTGCGGTGCGCACCGGGCAGGCCGACATCGCGTTGCGCCTGCTGCAGTCACCGCCGGACGAGGCCGTGCGGCAATTGCCGCCATCCGGGCATTTATACCGCGAACTCCTGCAAACCGCGGTTGCCGGCCGCGGTACGGCACCCGGTTATGCGCATTACGCTGCGCTGCAGCAACAGGGCCCAGCCGAGGGATCGCCCTCCGGCGGGGCGGAGTG
>JBFXEK010000134.1:0-5378 GCA_050180155.1 Thiomonas sp.
ATGCGCTCATCCCCGCCCTGCACAATCTGCGCGACCTGCACGGCCCGGTGCTGCTGCATGTGGTGACGAAGAAAGGCCAGGGCTACAAACTCGCCGAGGCCGACCCGGTGGCATACCACGGCCCGGGAAAGTTCGACCCGGCCATCGGCCTGGCACCGAGCGCACCGGGGAAAAAGCCCACGTTCACGCAGGTGTTCGGCCAGTGGCTGTGCGACATGGCGCAGGCCGACGCGCGGCTGGTGGGCATCACCCCGGCGATGCGCGAAGGCTCGGGCCTGGTCGAGTTTGCCGAGCGTTTTCCGCAGCGCTATTTCGACGTCGGTATCGCCGAGCAGCACGCCGTGACCTTCGCTGCCGGGCTGGCGTGCGAGGGCATGAAGCCGGTGGTGGCGATCTACTCGACGTTTTTGCAGCGCGCCTACGACCAGGTGATTCACGACGTGGCGATCCAGAACCTGCCGGTGCTGTTCGCCGTGGACCGCGCCGGCATCGTCGGCGCCGACGGCGCGACGCACACCGGCGCGTTCGACATTCCCTTTCTGCGCTGCGTACCGAACGTTGCCGTGTTGACCCCGGCCGACGAGGCCGAATGCCGCCGCGCGCTGACGACGGGATTCCATCACGGCGGCCCGGTGGCGGTGCGTTACCCCCGCGGCAGCGGTGTGGGCGTGGCCGTCGAGCGCGATCTGAGCGAACTGCCGTGGGGCAAGGCGCAGCCCCGCCGCGCCAGCAGTGCGCCCGCAGGGCGGCGCATCGCCATCCTCGCTTTCGGCCCGGTGCTCTACGCTGCGTTGCGCGCGGCGGAGGAATTCGACGCCAGCGTGATCAATATGCGCTTTGTCAAGCCGCTGGACACCGCAGCCTTGCTTGCCGCGGCACGCAGCCACGACGCCTTGGTCACGGTCGAGGAAGGGGCCGTATCGGGCGGAGCAGGCAGCGCCTGCCTGGAGGCGCTGCAGGCGGCGGGTGTGCAGGTGCCGGTGCTGACGCTGGGCTTGCCCGATACCTGGATCGAACACGGTGACCCGGCGCAGATTGCCGCCGATCTCGGCCTGGATGGGGCCGGCATCGCCGCCGCAATCCGTCGCCGTTTTGCCACGTTGCTGGCTCCCGGAGCGCTCAAGCGCGCGGCCAACGACTGACTTGCTGCGGCGCTCAGGACGGCGCCTTCGCTGCCAGGCACCGACTGAGGTTGTGGGCCAGGTCGCGCAGCAACTGCGCGTAACCCTCCAGCCCCAGCGGGCTTTTGGCGCCGAGCGGATCGAGCGTGCCCAGGCGCGCCGAGGTGCCCGCGACCAGCGTTTGCACCAGGCGCGGCACGAACTGCGGTTCGCTGAATACGCAGACTGCGCCCAGCGACTGGATTTTGTCTCGCATCTGGCTGACACGGCGGGCATTGGCCATGGCATCGGGAGTGACCAGGATCGAGCCGACGGCGTGCAGGCCGTAGGCATGCTCGAAATATTGGAACGCATCGTGAAACACGATGAACGGCTTGTCACGCACCGGCGCCAGCTCGGCGACGAGTTCGGCGTTGAGCGCGTCGATGCGTTGCACGGCGTGCTGCGCGTTGCTCTGATACTGCCGCGCGTGCGCCGGATCGATCGCGGCCAGCGTCTGCGCGGCGGCGCGCACGATGGTTTTGGCATTGTCCGGAGACAGCCAGATGTGGCCGTCGAAAAAGCCATCTTGCGCTGCCGCGCTGCTGGCAGCGGCGCGCGGCGCCGGGTGCCTGCGTTCCCAGTCACCGCCGGTGCGCGGCGCCAGCAGGGTGATCCCCGGCAGGGTGGACAGCGTGACTACCCGCGATGTCTTGGGGAGGGTCTGGACGATGCGCTGCAGCGCCGGTTCCACCTGCGGGCCGATCCACAACAGCACTTGCGCCTGCTCCGCGGCGGCGCGCTCGGACGGCTTGAAGGCGTAGGTGTGGGGCGAACTGCCCGCCGGGATGAGCACCTCGGGCGAACCCACTGTGGCCATGACGGCGGCGACGAGGTCGCCCACGGGTTTGATGCTCACGGCCACGCGCGGCGGGGTTTGCGCCTGGGCGGTCAGCGGTGCAGGGGCGGCGGCCAAGGCGAGAGAACGCAGTAGACGACGGCGGGTGATGGGCAGCATGAGAACGTTTCTGCAAAAGTTACAATATAACAATCGAAACCAAAATATTCCAGAGCATGACTTGCCTCGACGCGCCGTGCCGTCAGACTGACCTCGATTCGACACCGGCGCTGATTCGCCTGGACGGCATCAGCCTGCAGCGCAACGGCGCGCTGCTGCTCGATGCGGTGAGCCTGCGGATCTTTCCGCGCCAGATCGTCACCCTCATCGGCCCCAACGGCGCGGGTAAAACGACCTTGGTGCGTGTGTTGCTGCGCCTGCTGCAGCCCGATAGCGGCAGCGTCTGGCAGCGTGACGGGCTGGTGATCGGCTACGTGCCGCAGCGCTTTTCTCCGCCGCCGAATCTGCCGCTGGACGTGGACGGTTTTTTGCGCCTGGCCGGGCGCAGCACGCCGCAGCGGCGGCAACAGGCGCTGGCCGACAACGGCGTGGCCCACTTGCGTCGCCGTCCGCTGCGCGCTTTGTCCGGCGGCGAGATGCAGCGGGTGCTGCTGGCGCGCGCGCTGCTGCGCCGTCCAGCCCTGCTGGTGCTCGACGAGCCGGCGCAGGGTTTGGACGTGCAAGGTCAGCAAGAGCTGTACGCGCTGATCCAGCGGCTGCGCGACACCACGGGCTGCGCCGTGTTGATGATTTCCCACGACTTGCATTTGGTGATGGCGGCGACCGACCAGGTCGTCTGTCTGGAACGCCATATCTGCTGCATCGGCAAACCGCAGGACGTGAGCACACACCCCGACTATCTGCGGTTGTTCGGCCGAGAAGGTGCCGGCATGGCGCCGTACAGACACCAGCACGGCCCTGCGCACGACCTCCACGGCGGCGTCGTGCCCCCGGCCGTGTCACGGCAGGCAGGGTCATGATGAGCGCTTTGCTGCCCGATTTCGTCTGGCGCGCGCTGCTCGGAGGAGCCGAGGTGGCGCTGCTGGCCGGGCCGCTGGGGTGTTTCGTCGTCTGGCGCCGCATGGCGTATTTCGGCGAAACGCTGACGCACTCGGCGTTTCTCGGTGTCGGCCTGGGGTTGCTGCTGCATCTGAACCCGCTGTGGGGCGTGCTCGGCGTCAGTGTGGTGATCGCCGCGCTGCTGGCGCGCCGTGACCCGGCTGACGGCCTGGCCGAAGATACCCTGCTGGGTCTGCTCGCTCACACCAGCCTGGCGCTGGGTCTGGTGCTGCTGGCGTTCATGGAGGATGTGCGCGTCGATTTGTTCTCCTATCTGTTCGGCGACATCCTCGCATTGCGTGGCGCCGACCTAGTGTGGATTGCCTTGCTCGACCTCGTCGGTCTGGGGTTGCTGGGCTGGCTGTGGAACGGCCTGCTGGCGCTGACGGTGCACGAGGAGCTCGCTGCCGTGGAGGGACGCAGGGTGCAGGCATTGCGGCTGGCGTTCATGCTGCTGCTGGCCGTGTTCGTGGCGCTGGCGATGAAGCTGGTCGGCATTTTGCTGACCGTGTCGATGCTCATCATCCCGGCCGCGGCGGCGCGGGGGTTGGCGCGCACCCCGGTGCAAATGGCCGTCGGCGCCGCGTGCGTCGGCATGCTGTCGGTGCTGCTCGGTTTGCTGGTGTCGATGCACTCGGACATCCCCAGCGGCCCGGCGATGGTGGTGGCCGCGTCGGTGTTGTTTTTGTTGTTGCGCGCGCTTCCTGCCCGCGGTTGATGCGGATCAATTCCGCAAGTTCGGCATGGATCTGCATCCTCCCGGATAATGGCGCCACTGTTCCAACAATGCCCCGGGACGGCGGCGCCGCGCGTCGCCACACCCGTCACCTCATGAACAAACCCTTCGAATCCATCCCCGATATTCAGAGCACGCTCGACGAGCGCCATATCGCCATCCAGCGTGTCGGTGTGAAGGGATTGCGTTACCCGCTCAACGTGCGTCTGCGCGACGGCAGTATGCAGCCGACCATCGCGCAAGTCACCGCCGACGTGGCCTTGCCGGCGGAGAAAAAAGGCACGCATATGTCGCGCTTCGTCGAACTGCTCGAAGCCATGCCCGAGGCGATCGACGGCGCGGCCTGCACCGCGCTGGTGCGACAGATGCTACCCAAGCTCGGGGCAAACGCCGGGCGGCTGGAATTCGCCTTCACGCTGTTTTTGCGCAAGGCCGCGCCGGTGTCCGGGGTGCAAAGCCTGCTCGATTACGAGGCGGGGTGGATCGCCCAGGCCCGGGGCGACCAAGTCCAGCTCACGGCCAAAGTGATGGTGCCGGTCAAGTCGCTTTGTCCATGTTCCAAGGAAATTTCCGCTTACGGCGCGCACAACCAGCGCTCGCACATCACCATCACCGCCGAGCTGCTGCAGCCCGTGGCGCTGGAAGAACTCATCCGCATCGCCGAGGAAGAGGCCTCGTGCGAAATCTGGGGACTGCTCAAACGTCCCGACGAAAAATTCGTCACCGAACACGCCTACGAAAACCCCAAATTCGTCGAAGATCTGGTGCGTGACGTCGCCGCGCGGCTCAACGCCGACTCGCGTATCGGCCATTACGTCGCCGAGGCGGAGAATTTCGAATCGATCCACAACCATTCGGCTTACGCCCGCATCGAACGCGCCTGAGCCGGGCGCGCAGCCGCAGGCCGGTTCTGCCAGTGTGCCAGCGGCGGGGCTTCAGTCCCCGGCGCACAAGTCTTTGAGCCGGTACAGCGCGTCCAGCGCCTGACGCGGGGTTAGCGCGTCGGGGTCGAGCGCCCGCAGCGCCTCGATCGCCGGGTGCGGCGCCTGCGCTGCAGCGGGGGGATGGTCTGCGGCGGGGATGGCAAACAAATCGAGCTGCGGCTGCTGCGCGCGGTGCTGCCGCTGCAGCGCGTCCAGGCGTCTGCGCGCGTCGCGGATGACGGCGGCGGGCACGCCGGCGAGTTGCGCCACCTGCAGCCCGTAGCTGCGGCTGGCCGGGCCCTCGTGCACTTCGTGCAGAAACACGATGCCTGCGGCGGTTTCCGCCGCGCCGACGTGGACGTTGACGGCGTGTGCATGGCTTTGCACCATCTCGGTGAGCTCGAAGTAATGCGTCGCAAACAGGGTGAGGCTGCGGTTGCGGTCGTGCAATTGCGCAGCGATGGCCGCGGCCAGCGCCAGCCCGTCGAACGTCGATGTGCCGCGGCCGACCTCGTCCATCAGCACCAGACTGTGCGGCGTGGCCTGGCGCAGGATGGCGGCGGTTTCGGCCATTTCGACCATGAAGGTCGATTGCCCGCCGGCCAGATCATCGGAGGCGCCGATCCGGGTATAAATTGCATCGAGCGGGCCGATGCGCGCGC
>JBFXEK010000135.1:0-5363 GCA_050180155.1 Thiomonas sp.
CGCCGGGAAGAACGATTTTTTTGGTGATCACCGCCGATGACGGCAGCGCCATCGCCACCTGTTTGGCCTTGGTACCGCTTTTGCGCACCACTTTGCGCACGGCTTCGACGACCTCGTCGAGCTTTTCGATATTGCCGTCGACCACCGCGCCTTTTTCCAAAGGCTCCATCGCCGCGCGCAACAAGGTGTACTGGCCGCGATCGTCCATGTCGAGCTCTACGAGCTTGACACTGGAACTGCTGATGTCCAGCCCGAACATCGGCGCATGGCGCTTGCGAAACAGACTGCCGAATGTGGCCACTGCTGACCCCCCGATTGGTTTGCAACTGCGTGCGCGGTTTCGACGGCGGCGTCTTCTGCGCATCGACCGGCGCACCACCCCATTTGCGCTACGAATTCACATTTTTTCTCCGATCCTACCAACAAGTGCTTGATTCAATAACGTGAAAACCCCGGCACCGCGGAAAAGCGTTGCAAAACTCCCACGTCACCGGCGGCCACGGCGGCAGCGCGCCGTGCGCTCACGCAGCGGCAGATTTTTATAATTTGCAACATTTCGCCCCTTCTCTGTCCTGCGGTGGTGCGTCCCGCGATGTGCCGCCGCCCAGCGGCGGCCGCCTGCGGCGCCGCCTTCCGCCAGATTCCATGAGCACACCCTCGGCTTCTCCGGCGCCCGCCGCGCCGCCTGCGCGCAAACCCTGGTGGCTGCGCGCCCTGATCGGCGCGGTGCTGGCGGTCGCTGGCCTGGTGCTGGCGGCCGTGCTGGCCGCCGGGCTGGTGTTGGTGCTGAGCTGGCCGCGGCTGCCCGATATTTCGCAATTGCAGGACTATCAGCCGCAAATTCCGCTGCGCATCTACTCCGCCGACGGCGTGCTGCTGGGCGAATTCGGCGAAGAGCGGCGGGTGTTCGTGCCGATCGAACGCATTCCCGAACTGATGAAAAAGGCCGTGCTCGCCACCGAGGACGACCGCTTCTACGAGCACGGCGGCATCGACTGGCCGGGCGTGGCGCGCGCGCTGTTGGCCAATCTGGAACACTCGCGCAGCCAGGGGGCATCGACCATCACCATGCAGGTGGCGCGCAACTTCTACCTGTCGCGCGAAAAAACCTTCACGCGCAAATTGTTCGAGGTGTTGCTGGCGCTGAAAATCGAGCACGAGCTGAGCAAGGATCAAATCCTGCAGCTCTACATGAACCAGATTTTCCTCGGCCGCAAGGCATACGGCTTCGGCGCGGCGGCGCAAGCGTATTTCGGCAAACCGCTGGACCAGCTGTCGCTCGGCCAGATGGCCATGCTCGCCGGCCTGCCCAAAGCGCCATCGACGTACAACCCGGTGAGCAACCCGCAGCGGGCGCGGCAGCGGCAGTTACACGTCATCGCCCGGCTGCAGCAGCTCGGCTGGATCAGCGCGGCGCAGGCGCAGCAGGCGCGCGACGAGCCGCTGATGCTGCGCACCGCGCAGTCCGAGCGCGACACACACGCCGGTTACATCAGCGAAACCGTGCGGCAGATGGTGTTCGAGCGTTTTCAGGAGGCCACCTACACCCGCGGGTTGAACGTCTACACCACCATACGCGCGCGCGACCAGCTCGCCGCGTGGAAGGCGGTGCAAAGCGGCGTGCTGGCGTACGAGCTGCGCCAGCCGTACCGCGGGCCCGACGCCTTCGTCACCCTGCCCGCAACTGCCGACGTTCTGCCTGCCGCGGTCGAACAGGCTTGCGCCGAGCGCACGCCGTCCGACGGCCTGCAGTGCGCTGTCGTGCTCAGCGCCGCACCCGCGCTGGTCAAAGTGATGACCGACGACGGGCAGACGCTCTCGATCTCCGGCGCCGGGCTGCGGCAGGTGCGCGCCCTGGGGCTGGGCGAGAACGCACAGCCTGCAGCGCGGCTGCGCGCCGGTGCCGTGGTGTGGATCGCCGCCGACGGCCCCGGCCAATGGGTCATCACGCAGTTGCCGCAGGTGCAGTCGGCTTTCGTCTCGATGCAGCCCGGCGACGGCGCCATCGTCGCCCTGGTCGGCGGGCTGGACTTTGCCAGCAACAAGTTCAATCACGCCACGCAGGCGTGGCGGCAGCCGGGGTCGAGCTTCAAACCGTTCATCTACTCGGCGGCGCTGGAAAAAGGCATCACCCCGCTGACCGTGGTCAACGACGCGCCGCTGTTTTTTTCTGCGGCGCAAACCGGCGGCGAAGCCTGGGAGCCGAAAAACTACGACGGCAAATACGACGGGCCGATGAGCCTGCGGCGCGCCGTGGCGCAGTCGAAAAACATGGTCGCCATCCGCGTGCTCGAATTCATCGGCCCCAAATTCGCCCAGAGCTGGAGCGCCCGCTTCGGCTTCGACCCCAGCCGCCAGCCGCCTTACCTCACCCTGGCGCTGGGCGCGGGCACGGTCACGCCGCTGCAAATGGCGCGCGCCTACAGCGTGTTCGCCAACGGCGGCTATTTGGTCAAGCCGTATTTGGTCAGCCGCATCACCGATGCGCAGGGCCAGGTGTTGTTCGAGGAGAAACCGCAGCGCGCCGGCGACGAAACATTGCGCGTGATCTCGCCGCGCAACGCCTATGTCATGGACAGCCTGCTGCAGGAAGTCACGCGCACGGGTACGGCAGCGCGCGCGCAGGCCACGCTCAAGCGCCCCGACCTCTACGGCAAAACCGGCACGACCAACGACTTTCTCGACGCCTGGTTCTGCGGCTTTCAGCCCAGCCTGGTCGGTGTGGCCTGGGTGGGGTACGACACCCCGAAAAAACTCGGCAACAAAGAAACCGGCGGCGCCCTGGCACTGCCGATCTGGATCCACTACATGCAAACCGCGCTGCAGGGTGTGCCGGTGGCCAGCTACGCGCAGCCGCCTGGCATCGTAGTGGAAAACGGCGAGCCGATTTTCAGCAACTTCGCCGATGGCGCCGGAGTGCGCAGCCTGGGTCTGAGCGACGCCCCGCCTGCGCCCGAGGTCACCCCGACCGAGCGCGATTCGATCCTCGATCTGTTTCGCCGCGGCAACTGAGCAGCGCCCAGCGCGCGACCCATCGCGCGACCCATCGCGCTATAGCGACGGCAGATCGAGCTCTGGCCCGTCCAAAGTGCGCATGACGCGCTGCAACGCCGCGCCCAGCGTCTCGCCGGTGCGGGTGTCGCACCAATGCGTGCCGTTCCAGACGTAGTGGTGCGCCCCGGCGCGCGACGCCAGCCAGAGCTGGTGCGTGGGCTGCTGCAGGTTGACGATGAGCTGGTCGCCGCCGTCGAGCTCCAGGCGCAACACCGCGCCGTCGCGCTTGGAGTCCAGGTCGGCGGCATCGGCGGCCGACTCGATCGCGGCCATCGCCTGCTCGGCGAGTTGCAAATAGCGGGTGTCGTCGAGATTGTCGGACATGGGGCGGCTGATACACTGAATTTCGATGAACGCACAGCTTAATTCACCCCGGGGTTGCCGTGTCTGGTTGCGTGTGATGTCCGCAGCGGCGCTGCTCGTCTTGCTCGCCGCTTGCGGCCAAACTGGCCCGCTCTATCTCCCCGGGCCCGCCCACGCGGCCTCGGCGCCGCGGTCTTGACCTCTGCCGATCTCTCCTCGATCTCTCCTCGATCTCTGCCTCCGCCACGCATGAAATTCCTCCACCTGCCCACCCTGCCCGGCGATCCGCACATCGTCTATCGCCAAAACAGCCTGTCCATCGAGCAGGTCAGCGCCAGCGCCGTCGCCGCTGCCTTCGGCACGCCGACATACGTGTATTCGCGCGGCGCCATCGAGGCTGCGGCTCAGCAGTACGCCGACGCGGCATCGCACGGCGCGGTGCGCGTGGCGTTGCGCTACGCCGTCAAGGCCAACTCGAATCTGGCGGTGCTGCAACTCCTGGCCCGCATGGGCTGGGGGTTCGACATCGTCTCCGGCGGTGAGCTGCAGCGCGTGCTGGCCGCCGGCGGGCAGGCCGACAAGGTGGTGTTCTCCGGCGTGGGCAAGACCGCCGCCGAAATGCGTTTGGCACTCGACGCCGGGGTGGATTGTTTCAACGTCGAATCGCCCAACGAGCTGGCTTTGCTCGACCGGGTGGCGGGTGAGCGCGGCAAAATCGCACGGGTGGCGCTGCGCGTCAACCCCGACGTCGATGCCGGCACGCATCCCTACATCTCCACCGGGCTGAAGACCAACAAATTCGGCATCGCGCAGGAGCAGGCCGTGGATTTGGCCGTGCGCACAGCGCTGCTGCCGCACTTGCGGCTCGTGGGCATCGCCTGCCACATCGGCTCGCAGATCACTGCGGTCGAACCCTATTTGGACGCGCTGGACAAGGTGCTCGATTTGGTCGAGGCGATGGAACGCAAAGGCGCGCGCATCGAGCACATCGACCTCGGCGGCGGCCTGGGCATCCGCTACAGCGACGAAACGCCGCCGACGCCGCAGCAGTGGTTGCAGCCGCTGCTGGCGCGCATCGTCGCCCGCGGTTTCGGCCACCGCACGGTGATGGTCGAGCCGGGGCGCTCGATCGTCGGCAACGCCGGGGTGCTGCTCACCCGCACGCTGTTCGTCAAGTCGACGCCGGCGAAGCATTTTGCCGTGGTCGATGCCGGGATGAACGACCTCATTCGCCCCGCGCTGTATCACGCCGAGCAGGCCGTCGTCGCCGTGCAGCGCCGCGACGGCGTACCACGGCGTTACGACGTCGTCGGCCCGGTGTGCGAATCGGCCGACTGGCTGGCGCGCGACCGTGCGCTGGTGCTCGAAGAAGGCGATCTGCTGGCCGTGCTGTCCAGCGGCGCCTACGGCATGGTCATGGCGTCGAACTACAACAGTCGTGGCCGCCCTGCCGAGGTATTGATCGACGGCAGCGAGATGACACTGCTGCGACCGCGCGAAACCGCCGAACAGCTCTACGCCAGTGAGCGGCTGCTACCCTGAGCGGCGGCGGCGCGGCGGCTGCGCGCCGCGCGCCACGCCCACCACAGCCGCAAACCGAGCAGCAACGCCAGGATCACGGCGTAAACCGTTGGCGTGGCGGTGTTGTTTTTCGCCAGCTTACCCCACCAGAAATGAAACACCGCGACCACGCCGGCGACGTAGATCAGCCGGTGCAGCCGCTGCCAGCGCGCCGCGCCCAGGCGCTTGATCATGCCGTTAGTCGAGGTCAGCGCCAGCGGCAGCAGGAGCAACAGCGCCGTCATTCCGGCGAGCACGAAAGGATGTTTGCCGACGTCGCGCAGCGCCATGCCGGTGTGAAAACCGTTGACCAAGCCGAACCAGGCAGTGAAATGCAGTAGCGCGTAAGTGTCGTGTCCCGGCTGATTGGTAACACGTCTGTTGAACAGTTCGGGGTGTGATCGCTGCCATTGTTTCATGGCCTGGATGGGGCTGACATGCCCCAA
>JBFXEK010000136.1:0-5363 GCA_050180155.1 Thiomonas sp.
ATCGAAGAGGTCGCGCGCATCCACGGCTACGCGCAGATTCCGGCCCGGCCCCCACTGGCGCGCATGGCGCCGTTGCCAGCCCCGGAGGCACAACGCAGCCTGCACGCTCTGCGCTTGCAGGCCGCAGCGCTGGGTTACCAGGAAACGATCAATTTTTCCTTTGTCGATCCGGCATGGGAACGTGACTTCTGCGGGCAGGAGCAACCAATCCGACTGCTCAACCCCATCGTGGCGCAGATGTCGGTGATGCGCTCGACGCTCATCGGTTCGCTGGTCAACGTCCTGCGCGACAACCTCAAACACCGTGCCAAGCGTTTGCGTGTATTCGAACTGGGGCGGGTTTTTCTACGTGATCGCAGCGCCGCCGCCGGGCCGATGCAATTGGCCGGGATTCGCCAGCCGACGCGTCTGGCCGGTTTGGCTTACGGCGCCGTGCAGCCTCTACAGTGGGGCGTAGAAGAGCGCAAAGTCGATTTTTACGACATCAAAGGCGATGTGCAGGCGTTATGCGCTGCAAGTGGAGTCCTGCAGTGGAGTGTTTGTACCCACCCGGCTTTGCACCCCGGGCGCAGTGCCGAGGTGCGGCTCGACGGCCAGTTTTTGGGCATTGTCGGCGAATTGCATCCGCAGTGGGTGCAACGCTACGAATTGCAGTCTGCGCCCGTGATTTTCGAACTCGACGCCAGCCTGCTGCAGCGTCAATTCATCCCTATGTTCACGCCGGTCAACCGCGTACCGGCAGTGTTGCGTGACCTGGCGTTCCAGCTGCCGCTGGCGGTGAGCTATGCGCAAATGCAACAAGCCGTGCAAACCGCGATCCGCGATGTGCCGATTTGCGGCATCATTCGAAATGTGCAGTTGTTTGATGTGTTCGTTCCACCAGAGGAAACGAAGGTACGTAGCATGGCTTTGCGTCTGACATTGCAGGACACACAGACACTCACCGACGAGCGGGTCGATGCCGCCTGCCAGGCGCTGATCGCCGCCGTGAGTGAAGCCACAGGTGCACAACTCAGAGGCTGAGCCCACGCGCAACGACACGCCACAGGCACGACCGAGGGGAGAGACATGACACGTATCCAGATCGAATCGGTGCAAACGCCGACCTTGACCAAGGCCGAACTGGCTGAGCAACTGTACGAGCGCATCGGCTTGAACAAACGCGAATCCAAAGACATGGTCGATGCGTTTTTCGACCGTATCCGTGATGCCCTGGCAAGGGGTGAAGACGTCAAGCTTTCAGGATTCGGCCATTTCCAATTGCGCGACAAGGCGCAACGGCCAGGTCGTAACCCGCGAACCGGCGAAATCATTCCGATCGCGGCGCGGCGCGTGGTGATTTTTCATGCCAGCCACAAATTCAAGCAGCAATTGCAACAGCTCGATGGGGCGGAACGAACTGCTGCATCCTGATCTGCCTCGTTGATCAGGCATTGGCTGGCATGACACGGACTGGACAGAGAAGAAAATAGATCGCCCTTGCCGCGACCGGCGGGCCATTGGCGAGTTTGACTTTTGATGTCCCAGACGACGCTTCCACGATGCCCCCGCACACCGCCCACTCTCCGACCGACGGGCCTGCGCAGCGCGCTGAACCCATGAATGCCACTACCGCTTTGCCTCCACTGCCGGCCAAACGCTATTTCACCATTGGCGAAGTCAGCGAACTATGTGGTGTCAAATCGCACGTATTGCGCTATTGGGAGCAGGAATTCTCCCAGCTTCGACCGATGAAGCGCCGAGGCAACAGGCGGTATTACCAGCATCACGAGGTGCTGCTGATCCGTCGTATCCGCGAACTGCTTTATGACCAGGGTTTCACCATCAGCGGCGCCCGTGCCCGTCTGGGTGCCGGTTCGGCAGAAGACCGCGCGATGCCCGACAAATTGGGTTCGAGCTCATCGCCAAACGCGATGCCGGATAGCCCGCCCACTGAAATTCATTCCCTCGCCGAGCTTCGTGAGGAGCTGTTGAGCATTCGCAATACTTTGACCATCGCCTGAAATGATGTAAGATTATTGTTTTGGTCGGCGGGGCGTAGCGCAGCCTGGTAGCGCACCTGCATGGGGTGCAGGGGGTCGGAAGTTCGAATCTTCTCGCCCCGACCAAAATTGAAAAAAGCGAAAAAGCCTACACGCGATGCTGTGGGCTTTTTTATTGCGTGGGCATGGCATGTTCGACACAAACACGCCTTGCGGTCTTAGCCGATCGTCATCAGGCTGGCGTAGCCGCCGGCGGCCGCGGTGTTCACGCTGACCGACTGTACATCGAGCAGCAGTTCCAGCGGGTAAACGGCAGTTTCGCGGTGATCGATCGGCAGCGCGTGGACGACGACCACGGCATGCGTATATCGGGACACGTCGAGCAGCAGCGACTGCAGCCCGGCCGGGTCGCCGTCGTAGAGCGCCGCTGCGGGTTGATCGTCCGCGCCGACCTCGCGCACCCAGCGACGCAGGTCGGCAGGAATGGCCTGCAGAATTTCTCGCGCCGACTTGCCGCTGAGTAGCGCAGTGTTGCCACTGGCCAGTGCGGCGCCGATTTGCCGCACCAGGCCGGCAGCGTCGTCTGCACGGCAGAGCAGGGCGCCTTTGGGGCGAAGCTGGTAACGGTTGGATTCGCCAACCGGGCCGGCCAGTTCCTGCGCTTGCGTGGCCGGGGCGCACTCGGCGTAGCGCTGCATCGGCTGCGGGTCGATGCCTGCGGCCTCAAGCGCCTGCATCGCTGCAGTAAACGCCTCGCCTGCCGCGGTGCAGGGGAGGAAGGGCGCGCAAGTCGGTTTGAGCAAGCGGCGTAGATACAGCGGGCCTCCGGCTTTCGGGCCGGTTCCCGATAAACCATGTCCGCCAAACGGTTGCACGCCGATGACGGCTCCGATCATGTTGCGGTTGACGTAGATATTGCCCGCGCGGATGCGCTCCTGGGCGCGGGCGATGGTTTCGTCGATGCGGCTGTGAATGCCGAAGGTCAGCCCGTAGCCCAGCGCGTTGACCGCGTCGATCGCGGCGTCCAGCGCATCGCTGCGGTAGCGCACGACGTGCAGCACCGGACCAAAAACTTCGCGGCCGAGCACGTCCACCGCAGGAATTTCGATCACCGTCGGCGCGAGGAAATGGCCGTGAAGGGTGTCGGCAGGCAGCGGCGGCGCGAACACCGCATACCCTTTGCTGCACATGGCGTCGATGTGCGCTGCCACGGTATCGCGTGCTTCACGGCTGATGAGCGGGCCGACGTCGGTGTCGAGCCGGTCGGGGCGGCCGATGCGCAATTCGTCCATCGCGCCGCGCAGCATGGTCAGCAGGCGGTCTGCGGCGTCCTCCTGCACCAGCAGGATGCGCAGCGCCGAGCAGCGCTGCCCGGCCGAATCGAACGCGGAGGACAGAATGTCGCTCACGGCCTGTTCGGGCAGCGCCGACGAGTCGACGACCATGGCGTTTTGCCCACCGGTTTCGGCGATGAACGGAATGGGCAGTCCCTGCGGGTCCAGCCGTTGCGCCAGTTGCGCTTGAATCAGCCGCGCCACTTCGGTCGATCCGGTAAACACCACGCCGCGCACACCCGGGTCGGCGACGAGAGCGGCGCCGATGCGCCCGTCTCCGGGAAGGAGCTGCAGCGCGCCGGCTGGCAGTCCGGCGTCGATGAGCAAACCCGCCGCGGCCTGGGCGATGAGCGGCGTCTGCTCGGCCGGTTTGGCCAGTACGACGTTGCCGGCGGCCAGCGCCGCGGCGATCTGGCCGATGAAAATCGCCAGCGGGAAATTCCACGGACTGATCGCCACAACGGGACCAAGCGGGCGGTGTTCGCCGTTGTGCAAGCGCGAGTCGATCTGCGCGGCGTCGTAGCGTAGCGCGTCGATCGCCTCGCGCACCTCGCCGATGGCTGCGGGGATGGTGCGCCCGGCTTCGCGCACGATCAGCGCAACCAGGTGCGGCAGCCGCGCCTCGATGGCGTCAGCGGCACGCCGCAGCACCGCGGCGCGCTCGTCGGGCGGGGTGGCCTGCCACACCGAGGCGGCCTTGACTGCCAGGGCGACTGCACGCTGAGCCACCTCCGGCGTGGCCTCGGTCACTTGGCCGACCACGTCACGGCGATCCGCCGGGTTGTGCACCAGGCGCGAAGGGCCGTCAGACACCTCGCCGTCGGCCAGAATCGGCCGCGCATGCAAAGTACCCTCCAGGCTGGCAAGGCCGGCGGCAGCCAGCGAGGCCAGCCGCTGCTCGTTGCTCAAGTCCAGCCCGGCGGAGTTGTCGCGCGACTCGCCGTACAACGCCCGCGGCAGGGCGATTTTGGGGTGCGGCGCGCCCAGTGGCTGGATGCCGCGTGCAATCTGCACAGGGTCGGCGACGATGGCGTCAAGCGATAGCTGCGGATCGTTGACCTGGTGGACGAACGAGGTGTTGGCGCCGTTTTCCAGCAGACGCCGCACCAGGTAGGCCAACAGGGTTTCGTGCGTGCCCACTGGAGCGTAGATCCGGCAAGGCCGGTTCAGCCCGCCGGCGGCGACCACTTCCTCGTACAGCGGCTCGCCCATGCCGTGCAGGCATTGGAACTCGTATTGGCCGAGATAAAAATTTTCGCCGGCCATCGCCAGAATCGCGGCGACGGTATGCGCGTTGTGCGTGGCGAACTGCGGGAACACGGCTTGCGGCGCGGCCAGCAGCTTGCGCGCGCAAGCCAGGTACGACACATCGGTGTGCACCTTGCGCGTATACACCGGAAAGCCTTCCAGACCGTCGAGCTGGGCGCGCTTGATCTCCGTGTCCCAGTATGCGCCTTTGACCAGCCGCACCATCAGCCGACGGCGCGAACGCTGCGCCAGGTCGATCAGGTAATCGAGCACGAACGGTGCGCGCTTCTGATAGGCCTGCACGACAAAGCCGATACCGTTCCATCCCGCCAGCGTCGGTTCGAAGCACAGGCTTTCGAGCAGATCCAGAGACAATTCCAGCCGGTCGGCCTCTTCGGCGTCGATGTTCAGGCCGATGTCGTACTGACGCGCCAGCCGGGTGAGGTGGACCAAGCGCGGCAGCAGCTCGTGCATCACCCGTTGCCGCTGTGCCCGGCTGTAGCGCGGATGCAGCGCCGAGAGCTTGATGGAAATGCCAGGGCCCTGGTAGATGCCGCGGCGCTGTGCCGACTTGCCGATGGCGTGGATGGCTTGTTCGTAGTCGTGAAGGTAGCGCTCGGCATCCGCCGCGGTCAGCGCTGCCTCGCCCAACATGTCGTAGGAATGACGGAATCCCTTGGCTTCGGATTTGCGGCTGTTGGCCAGCGCCTCGCCGATGGTTTGGCCAAGGACGAATTGCTCGCCCATCAGCCGCATCGCCAGATTCACCCCGCCACGCACCAGAGGCTCGCCGCCGCGC
>JBFXEK010000137.1:0-5301 GCA_050180155.1 Thiomonas sp.
CACGTAGCGCATGGCGTTGAGCCGGGCGCGTTTTTTGTCGTCCGACTTGACCACCGTCCACGGAGAATCCGCGGTGTCGGTGTGAAAAAACATGGCTTCCTTGGCGCGGGTGTACTCGTCCCACTTGTCCAGCGACGCCATGTCGATGGGCGAGAGTTTCCATTGCTTGAGCGGGTGCACCTGACGCTCCTTGAAGCGCCGACGCTGCTCTTCGCGGCTGACGGAGAACCAGAACTTGATGAGGTGGATGCCGCTGCGCACTAAGTTGCGCTCGAATTCGGGAGCCTGACGCAGAAATTCGTTGTACTCGGCAGGGGTGCAAAAGCCCATGACGCGCTCAACCCCCGCGCGGTTGTACCAGGAGCGGTCGAACAGCACGATCTCCCCGGCAGTCGGTAAATGTTGCACGTAACGCTGGAAATACCACTGGCCGCGCTCGATTTCGCTGGGTTTCTCCAGCGCCACCACGCGCGCGCCGCGTGGGTTGAGGTGTTCCATGAAACGCTTGATGGTGCCGCCCTTGCCTGCGGCGTCACGGCCCTCGAACAGAATGATCAGACGCTGTCGCGTTTCCTTGACCCAAGCCTGCAGCTTGAGCAGTTCGGTTTGCAGGACGAATTTTTCGCGTTCGTAGTCGCGCCGCAGCATTTTGTACTTGTACGGGTAGCCGCCTTTGCGCCAGTCGTCGGCGAGTTCGTCGCTGGTGCGGCGCGGCGTGGTTTGCGCCGGTGGCAAGCCGAGCGCGGCACGCATGAGCTGGGCGTCATCCGGCGCGTCGCCTTGCAGGATGGCTTGCACACCGTCGCTGTCGGCGCGGGCCGGCGGCGGCCCTTTGAGGATGGTGTCCAGCGCCGCCAGCTCGGCTTGTTGCGCTGCCTGTTGCGCCTGATCGACGACGTAATTGCGCACGCCGGCGGGTGTCAGCCGCGGCGCGATATCACCCTGCGCGACTTTGTCGTGCGCCGCGCGCTTTTTCGCCACGGCGGAAGATGCGGTTTTGTTCGTGTGGGATGCGTCGTTCATGGCAGGTTCCTCCTCAGATTCTGCCTTTATAGGCCGGAGCTTCGACGACGCACAATGACGATCGGCAAAAGCGCATACGGTCTGCGCAGCGCTGCTGGCTCAACTGGGTGCGACGCCGCTCCATGGCACGCCCAGATCATGGGCAATGCCCAACTGGTCGAGGACGCGGCCCAGGCTGGCATCGATCATGGCCTCGATGCTCGTCGGGCGCAGGTAAAACGCCGGCAGCGGCGGGAAGATCACCGCGCCCATTTCGGTCGCTGCGGTCATATTGCGCAGATGCGCCAGGTTCAACGGCGCTTCGCGCGGCAACAGCACCAGTTTGCGACGTTCTTTCAGGCAGACGTCGGCCGCGCGGGTGATGAGGTTGTCGCAGAACCCGTGCGCGATGGCCGCCAGGGTGCGCATCGAACACGGCGCGACGACCATGCCGATGCTGGTAAACGAGCCGCTGGCCAGGCTCGCGCCGACATCGCCGACGGGGTGGACGGCATCGGCCAGCGCCTCGACCGCTTTGCGGTCCATGCCGAGCTCGACCTTGAGGTTGACCACGCCGGCGGGGGAGACGAGCAAATGCGTCTGCACGCCGCCCAGCCGGCGCAAATGCTGCAGCAGGCGCACGCCGTAGACCACACCGGTGGCGCCGGTGATGGCGACGATCAGCCGCGGTGCTGTGTCGGCAGCCGCTGGCGCATGCAGACCGGGGTTCAACCGTGCTCGCCGACGATGTCGGCCAGCAGCGCCTGCAGCTCGCCGCTTTGCACCATTTCGGCCATGATGTCCGAGCCGCCGATGAATTCGCCCTTGATGTAGAGCTGGGGAATGGTCGGCCAGTTGGCGTATTCCTTGATGCCTTGGCGGATGGCTTCGTCCTGCAGTACGTCCACCGCTTTGATCTGTGTCACACCGCAGGATTTGAGCAACTGCACCGCGCGGCCGGAGAAGCCGCACAGCGGAAACTGCGGGGTGCCTTTCATGAACAGCACCACGTCGTTGTTTTTGACGATTTGATCGATTTGTTCGCGCACGCTGGACATGGCGGGTCTTCCTCTTTGATGACGGTCAGGCGATTTTAGAGTCGGCGGCGAATTCCGGCGGCTGTGGGCATTGCCCGGCTGTGACGCGCTCGATTCCCGCCAGATCGCGCGTGCTGACGATCCCGCCATAGCCGAGCGCCAGCATCTGGCGGCGCACGGCCGCTGCCTGGTCGTAGCCGTGTTCGAGCAGCAGCCAGCCGTGCGGCAGCAAAAACCGCGGGGCAGCGCTGACGATGCGCCCGATGTCGCCCAGCCCGTCGGCGCTGGGTTGCCGCCCGACGAGCGCCAAAGCCGGCTCGTGGCGCAGCGCATCCAGGTGCGGGTCGTGCTGCGCGACGTAAGGCGGGTTGGACACGATGCAGTCGAACCGCGGCGCCGCGTCGTCCAAGCCGCCGAACCAGTCGGAGACGACGAAACGAATCGGCCCCCCGGGGCGGCCGGCGTCGACCAGCCGCGCGGCATTGCCGCGGGCGACTCGCAGCGCCTGCGTGCTGGCGTCGACCGCCCACACCTGCACCTGCGGACGCGCTTGCGCGACCGCCACGGCGATGGCGCCGCTGCCCGTGCCGAGGTCGAGCAGCCGCCGGACCGCCGAGGGCGGCAGCGCGTCAAGACGCTGTAGCGCCAAATCGACGAGCAGCTCGGTTTCTGGGCGCGGAATGAGCACCGCAGGCGTGACCTGAAAAGACAGTCCGTAAAACTCACGCTCGCCGGTGACGTAGGCCAGCGGCTCCCCGGCGCGCAGCCGCGCGGCCAGCGCGTCCAGCCGCGCCACGGCCTGCGCGTCCAATCGCCGCTGCGGGTGGGCGAGTTGCTGCGCCCGGTTCAGCCCCAGCACGCTGTGCAGCAACACCTGCGCGTCGAGCCGTGGCAAGCCGCTGGCGTCGAGCCATTGCGCCAGTGTCGGCAGGTCTGGCGCGGGGACGGGCTGCTGCTTCATGCTAGGCCGCACCGAGCGCGGCGAGCTGCGCGGCCTGGTCTTCGGTCTGCAGCGCGGTGATGAGCTCGTCGAGATCGCCGTCGAGGATGGCGTCGATTTTGTACAGCGTCAGGTTGATGCGGTGTTCGCTCACCCGGCCCTGGGGAAAGTTGTAGGTGCGGATGCGGTCGGAGCGGTCGCCGCTGCCGACCAGACTTTTGCGCGTCGCCGCCTCTGCCGCGGCGCGTGCCTGCCGCTCGCGCTCGGCCAGACGCGCGGCGAGCACCGACAGCGCGCGGGCTTTGTTGCGGTGCTGCGAGCGCTCGTCCTGACACTCGACGACCAAACCGGTGGGCAAGTGGGTGATGCGGATGGCCGAGTCGGTCTTGTTCACGTGTTGCCCGCCCGCGCCCGAGGCGCGAAAGGTATCGATGCGCAAATCGCCAGGGTTGATTTGCACTGCCTGCGCCTCGTCCATCTCGGGCATGACGGCCACGGTGGCTGCGCTGGTGTGGATGCGGCCCTGCGTCTCGGTTTTGGGCACGCGCTGCACGCGGTGTCCGCCGGATTCGGATTTCAGCCGCCCGTAGACGCCGTCGCCGGCGATGCGCAAAATGACTTCCTTGTAGCCGCCGAGGTCGCTTGAGCTGGCGCTGACGATCTCGCTGCTCCAGCGCTTGCGCTCGGCGTACCGCGTGTACATGCGCAGCAAGTCGGCGACGAACAGCGCCGATTCTTCACCGCCCGTGCCGGCACGGATTTCGACGAAGGCGTTGCGCGCGTCGTTCGGGTCGCGCGGCAGCAAGGCGAGCTGGAGTTGCTTTTGCAGATCGGCCAGTTCGGCGCGGGTGTGCTGCATGTCTTGCTGCGCCAGTTCCCTCATTTCCGGGTCGTCGAGCAGGGCCTGAGCTTGCGCCAGTTCGTCGGTTTTGGCCTGGAAGCGCGAGAACAACGACACGATGGGCTGGAGTTCGGCTTGCTCGCGCGTCAGGCTGCGGTAACGTGGCAGATCAGCCGTGCTGTCGGGCGAGGCGAGCAGGGCGTGGAGCTCGTTGGCGCGGCGTTGTAATTGCTCCAGTTTGTCGAGCAGGGTCGGGTTCATCAAGGCAGTGGAATCGTCGATGCGGCCGGGTGCAGCGGCACGCGCGGCATGTGCGCAGCACGCTGGCGGCTTCTACGCCGAGGCGTCGGCGGAGGTGTCCGGGTCGCCGCGGTGCGGGCAGAGAAACACCCGCTCGACGGCCTGGGCGACGGCTTGGCGGTGCGCCGGGTCGCCGTGGTGCAGTGCGGCGAACGCGCCGTGGAGGAATTTGTGCGACAACCCACGCGCCAGTGCGTCGAGCACGGCTTCGGCAGGCTCGCCGCGGGCGAGCAGACGCCGCGCGCGCTCGACTTCGTGCGCCTGCCATTGCTCGCTCTGGTTTTGCAGACGCTGGATGAGCGGCACCTGCGCGCGCAAATCCAGCCATTCGAGAAAACCGTGGACGCGCGTTTCGATGATGGCTTCTGCCTGCTCGATGGCCGCCTGGCGTTTTTCGGTGTTGCTGCGCACTAGCGCGGAGAGGTCGTCGACCGAGTACAGATAGACATCGCGCAATTGCGCCACTTCAGGTTCGATGTCGCGCGGCACGGCCAAATCGACCATGACCACGGGTTTGTGCCGCCGCTGTTTGATGCTGCGCTCGGCAGCGCCCAGACCGATGATCGGCAGGCTGCTTGCCGTGCTCGTGACCACCACGTCGAACTCTGCCAGCCGCTGTGGCACGTCGGAAAGACGAATGGCTTGTGCGCCGAACCGCTGCGCCAGCCGCATGCCGCGCTCGACCGTGCGGTTGGCGATGACCATGCTCTTGGGCTGCTGCGCGGCGAAATGCGTAGCGACGAGTTCGATCATGTCGCCTGCACCGATGAACAACACCCGGCACTCGCGCAGGCTTTCGAAGACCGTTTGCGCCAGATGCACGCTGGCTGCGGCCATGCTGATCGAATGCGCGCCGATTTCGGTGTTGGTGCGCACTTCCTTGGCCACCGAGAAGGTGCGCTGGAACATCTGGTTGAGCGTGCTGCCCAGCGCGCCGGAGTCGGCGGCCACGCGCACCGCTTCCTTCATCTGCCCGAGAATTTGGGGTTCGCCCAGCACCATCGAGTCCAGCCCGCTGGCCACGCGGAAGGCATGGCGTACGGTGCCGTCTTGCACCAGGCGGTAACTGTGATCGGACAAATCGTCCAGGTGTACGTGGCGTTCGTTCGCCAGCCAATGCAGCAGGGCGTCGCGCGGGTCGTGTTCGGCGGCGCAGTAAATTTCGGTGCGGTTGCAGGTCG
>JBFXEK010000138.1:0-5225 GCA_050180155.1 Thiomonas sp.
CTTGCTGCATCAACCGCTGTTCGTCGGCCTCTTGTGGCTGGCGGCGCGCCTTCACGCAGGAGCCTGAACATGCACGATCCGATCGATTTCGTGCTGCATTACGGTGACGGCGACCACCTCTACCTCATCCCGCAGGCCAAAGACGCCGACGATGCCATGCGGTATTTTTTCTGCATCGAGGGCTACGGCCACAGCCGGCAGTTTGGCGTGCTCGACCCGGCGTTGTGCCTGATCGTGCCGCTGCAGGAGTATTTGCGCGACCGCGATGCGTTCGAACGGCAGGTCGAGCAAGTGCGCAAGCGCGCGCGGGCGCGCAGCGAGGAAGCGGTGTAACCACCCCGCCGGGATGCCGCGGCGGCTCACCACTGGTTCACAACTGAGTGACGAAGTCCTGTGCCGATGGCCGCAGCCGCATGGGTTTGGGTCTGGCCACCGTGCCCACGGCGACGAAGCACACGGCGCGTTCGTCCGCGGCGAGGCCGAACAATGTGCGCAACGCCGTCGAATCCAGCGCCTGGCCGCTGACCAGTCCGGCGCCAAAGCCTTGCGCGTGCGCCATCAGCAGCACGTTTTGCAGCGCGCAGCCCAGCGAGGCCAGGCGCTGCGTCGCCGGAATCTCGGGGTGGCCGTCGCCGCCGAGCCGGGCGATGGCCAGGGCGAGGAAGGGCGCGCGCGCCGCCTTGTCCCGGGCCTCGGCGCGTTGCTCGGCGCTGGCCTGCGGGTCGCGTTCGCAAAGTGCCTGGGCGAATGCCTCACCTAGCGCGCCCCGGCTGCCATCGCTCACCTGGACGAAACGCCACGGCAGAATCAGCCCGTGATCGGGCGCCTGCGCGGCGGCTTTCCACAACATTGCCACCTGCGCCGGCGTCGGGCCGGGAGCGGTCAGGCGCTTGGGCGAGGTTTGCTGCCGCCGGGTGATGAGCTCGCAGGCGAACTCGGCGATGTCGGCGCGATCCGTTGTCATGGGCTGCAGGTGGCTAGGGCAACGGGGCAAGCATAGTCGTCCAGCGCTGGGCGCTCAACCCGCGGTCGAGCGTGCCGTCAGCCACGGCGCCGGGCACACGCCGGCGTTGCGCGGCATATCGGGCCAGCCGCGGCGGACGCACCAAAGGACGGCAGCGCTGCAGTGCAACAAGGGGATACAAGTTCTTTGCGCAACATCAAAAACGCGTGCTAGAGTGTGGTCAGGCCCTTTCGAAGCAAGCCGCAATCCGCCAATCGGGCAGCCCGTGCCGCGGAAGGATGATTCCCACTGAGCGCCGGGGTACCCGGCAGACTGTGAGCGCGTATGTTGATGCAGCAATTTCAAGCCAACTCGTACCTCTTCGGCGGCAATGCGCCGTATGTGGAGGAGATGTACGAGAACTACCTCTCCAACCCCGGATCGGTTCCCGACCACTGGCGCGCCTACTTCGACGCGCTGCAGCACGTGCCCGCGCTCGACGGCAGCAACGCCCGCGACGTGCCGCATGCGCCCGTGGTGGCGGCATTTGCCGAGCGGGCCAAATCCGGCCCGATCCGCACCTTGCGCGCGGTGGCCGACGGCGAACTGGCGCGCAAGCGCGTCGCCGCGCAGCAGCTCATCGCGGCGTACCGCAACGTCGGTGTGCGCTGGGCCGACCTGGACCCGCTCAAACGCGCCGAACGCCCGGCGATTCCCGATCTGGAGCCGGGCTTTTACGGCTTCACCGACGCCGACATGGAGACGGTGTTCAACGTCAGCAACACCTTTTTCGACCGCGAAAACCTGTCGCTGCGCGAACTGCTCAACAACCTGCGCGAAACGTATTGCGGCACGATCGGCGCCGAGTTCATGTACATCGGCGATCAGGATCAAAAGCGCTGGTGGCAGCAACGGCTGGAATCCACCCGCACCCGCCCCGACTACGGCCCGGAGGCGAAAAAACGCCTGCTCGAACGCCTCACCGCCGCCGAGGGTCTGGAGCGCTATCTGGCGACCAAATACGTTGGCCAAAAGCGGTTTTCTCTCGAAGGCGGCGAGAGCTTCATCGTCGCGATGGACGTGCTGGTGCTGCGTGCCGGCGTGCTGGGCGTGCAGGAAGTGGTCATCGGCATGGCGCACCGCGGGCGGCTGAACGTGTTGGTCAACACCCTGGGCAAGCGGCCGCAGGTTTTGTTCGACGAGTTCGAGGGCAAGCATGCCGAGGACCTGCCCTCGGGCGACGTCAAGTACCACCAGGGCTTTTCCAGCGACGTGTCCACCCCCGGCGGGCCGGTGCATCTGAGCCTGGCGTTCAACCCCTCGCACCTGGAAATCGTCAACCCGGTGGTCGAGGGTTCGGCTCGTGCCCGGCTCGACCGCCGCGGCGACCCGCGGGGAGAAACGGTGCTGCCGGTGCTGGTGCACGGCGACGCCTCGTTTGCCGGGCAGGGCGTGGTGATGGAAACGCTGGCGCTGGCGCAAACCCGCGGCTACACCACCGGCGGCACGGTGCACATCGTCATCAACAACCAGATCGGCTTCACCACGTCCGACCCGCGCGATGCGCGCTCGACGCTGTATTGCACCGACGTGGCGAAAATGATCGAAGCGCCGATCCTGCATGTGAACGGCGACGACCCGGAAAGCGTGGCCTTCGCCACCAGCCTGGCGATGGATTACCGCAGGCAGTTCCACCACGACGTGGTGGTGGACATCGTGTGCTTTCGCAAGCTCGGCCACAACGAGCAGGACACGCCGGCAGTGACGCAGCCGCTGATGTACAAAAAGATTGCCGCCCACCCCGGAACGCGCAAGCTGTATGCCGACCGGCTGGTCAGCCAGGGCGTGATCGGCGCCGACGACGGCGACAAGATGGTGCACGACTTCCGCGCCGAGATGGAGTCCGGCGTCAGCAGCCTGGAGCCGGTGCTGACCAACTTCAAGAGCAAGTTCGCGGTGGACTGGACGCCTTATCTGGGCAGGCGCTGGACCGACGCAGCCGACACGGCGATGCCGCTGACCGAACTCAAGCGCCTGGCCGAGCGCATCACCACGGTGCCGCCGAACTTCAAGCTGCACCCGCTGGTGGAAAAAGTCATCGCCGACCGCGCCAAGATGGGCCGTGGCGAACTGCCGCTGGACTGGGGTATGGGTGAGCATCTGGCGTTTGCCTCGCTGGTGGCCAATGGTTTTCCGGTGCGGCTGTCGGGCGAGGACAGCGGGCGCGGCACCTTCAGCCACCGCCACGCCGTGCTGCACGACCAGAACCGCGAAAAATGGGACGAAGGCACCTACATCCCGCTGCAGAACGTGGTCGAGGGGCAGGCGCCGTTCACCGTCATCGACTCCATCCTGTCGGAAGAAGCGGTGCTCGGTTTCGAGTACGGCTATTCCACCGCCGAGCCGCGCACCCTGGTCATCTGGGAAGCGCAGTTCGGCGACTTCGCCAACGGCGCGCAGGTGGTCATCGACCAGTTCATCTCCGCCGGGGAAGTGAAGTGGGGCCGTGCCAGCGGGCTGACGCTGTTTTTGCCGCATGGCTACGAAGGGCAGGGGCCCGAGCACTCCTCGGCGCGGCTGGAGCGCTATTTGCAACTGTGCGCCGAAACCAATATGCAGGTGTGCCAGCCGACCACCCCGGCGCAGATGTTCCACCTGCTGCGGCGGCAGATGATCCGGCCGTTTCGCAAACCGCTGGTGGTGATGACGCCCAAGTCGCTGCTGCGGCACCCGCACGCCAAGTCGCCGCTGTCCGATCTGGCGCATGGCCGCTTCGAAGTCGTGCTGCCGGAAACCGAGGACCTCGACGCCGCTAAGGTCAAGCGCATCATCGCCTGCAGCGGCCGGGTGTATTACGACCTGCTGGCCTGGCGTACCGAGAACAAGATCAGCGACGTGGCCATCGTTCGCATCGAACAGCTCTACCCGTTCCCGCACAAGGCGTTCGCCGCCGAGGTCAAGCGCTACCCGCATGCGCGCGACATCATCTGGTGCCAGGACGAGCCGCAGAACCAGGGTGCCTGGTTTTTCGTGCAGCACAACATCCACGAAAACATGCTCGAAGGGCAAAAACTCGGCTACGCCGGCCGCCCCGCATCGGCCTCGACCGCGGTAGGCTATTTCGCCAAGCACGCCGAGCAGCAAAAAGAGCTGCTGGCCGCGGCTTTCGGCAAGATCAAAGGCTTTGTGTTGACCCGCTGATCGATGCGCCCGGCGCAGCCATAGCCCCCGCGCCGGGCCACGCCTGCAACCTCTCCGCACAACAACCGTTCACTGGCCGGCAGCGCCTACGCTGCGGCCCACTCGATAACCGGAATCCATCATGGCGCTCATCGAAGTCAAAGTTCCCCAACTGTCCGAATCCGTCGCCGAGGCCACCTTGCTGCACTGGAAGAAAAAGCCGGGGCAGGCGGTGGCG
Source organism: Thiomonas sp. (assembly GCA_050180155.1). Lineage (GTDB taxonomy): Bacteria > Pseudomonadota > Gammaproteobacteria > Burkholderiales > Burkholderiaceae_C > Thiomonas. The sequence continues at coordinate 4,362 of JBFXEK010000138.1, forward strand.
CAGGACGAAATCCTGATCGAAATCGAAACCGACAAGGTGGTGCTCGAAGTGCCCGCTCCCGCTGCCGGGGTGATGGCGCAGATCGTCAAGGACGACGGCGCCTCGGTCACCAGCGACGAAGTCATTGCACGCATCGACACCGAAGCGCAGGCGCAGACCAGCCCGCTGCCGGTCACGCCAGTCGCCGACGCACCTGCCGCCGCCGCGCCGGCTGCAGTGCCTGCTGCTGCAGCGGCGCCGGCCGCTTCAGCTCCGGCTGCGAGCGCGCCGGCGGCTGCGGCTGCCGGCATTGCGATGCCTTCTGCGGCGAAGCTGATGGCAGAACAAAACCTCACCGCGGCCGACGTCGCGGGTACCGGCCGCGGCGGCCGCATCACCAAGGGCGACGTGCTGCAGGCCGCAGCCCAGCCCAAGCCCGCCGCGGCTCCGGAGGCGCCTGCTGCGCCCACCGCGCTGGCGGCCAGGCCCGCCCCGAGCGCGGCAGCGATGCCCACGGCGTCGATCCCGGCGCTGCAGCCGGTGGACGCCGAGCTCGATCTGGCGGCCTACACCGACCGCCCCGAGCAGCGCGTGCCGATGAGCCGGCTGCGCGCGCGCATCGCCGAGCGGCTGCTGCAATCGCAGGCGACCAACGCCATCCTCACCACCTTCAACGAAGTCAACATGAAGCCGGTGATGGACCTGCGCAACCTCTACAAAGACAAGTTCGAGAAAGAGCACGGGGTCAAGCTCGGCTTCATGAGCTTTTTCGTCAAGGCCGCGGTGCACGCGCTGCGCAAGTTCCCGGTGCTCAATGCGTCGATCGACGGCAACGACATCGTCTACCACGGTTATTTCGACATCGGCATCGCCGTGGGCAGCCCG
>JBFXEK010000139.1:0-5189 GCA_050180155.1 Thiomonas sp.
AGCATGACCTCTCGGGCCAAGAGTAAACCACGGCGTGAACCAATTAACCAATCATCCGGGACACGACACGATAAGCATATTCGATTACCCGCCGCGCCCTTGGCCCCGACATGCCGCCGCAGCGGTGGCATGGCGCGCCTGGCCATCTGTTGGACAATGTGGTTGAAATTTTGCCGACGTTTGCATCATGCGGTTTGATCGACACCCCGTGCATTGCCCCCCGGCGCAGCCCGATGCGGTTTTCACCGACGCCCAGGCCGCGCTCGATCGAGTGCGGACGCTGTACGCCAGCGCCATCGCCCATCTGCGCCAGCGCCTGGCCGAATTCGTCGCCGGCACCCTGCCGCCGGGGCGCGTGCGCGCCTGCTATCCGGTGGTGCGCATCCGTATCGACAGCGTCAAGCGGCCCGACTCGCGCCTGGCTTACGGCTTCGTCGCCGCCCCCGGGGTGTATGAAACCTCGCTGACCCGCCCGGACCTGTTCGCCGATTACCTGCGCACCCAGTTCCAATTGCTGCTCGCCAACCATGGCGTGGCGCTGGAAATCGGCGTCGGCGATCAGCCGATCCCGCTGCACTTCAGCCTCGGAGGGATGGCACACGTCGAGGCGCAGCTCAGCCTGGAGCAACGGCGGCAATTGCGCGATGTGTTCGACCTGCCCGACCTGGCGGCGATGGACGACGGCATCGCCAACGGCACGCACGAGGTGGCCGAAGGCCGTGCGCTGCCGCTGGCGCTGTTCACTGCCCCACGCATCGATTATTCGCTGCACCGGCTGCAGCACTACACCGGCACGGCGCCTGAACATTTCCAGAATTTCGTGCTGTTCACCAACTACCAGTTCTACGTCGACGAGTTCGTGCGCATGGCGCAGGCGCTGATGGCACGGCCGCCGGCCGACGGCGACGAACACCCGCCCTACACCGCGTTCGTCGAACCGGGCAACGTGCTCACGCTGCGCGCCACCGCCAGCGCGGCAGCGCAAGTCAAGGGACAGCATTCGAACCGGCTGCCGCAAATGCCGGCGTACCACCTCGTCATGCCCGACAACTGCGGCATCACTTTGGTGATCATCGGCGTCGGCCCGGCCAACGCCAAGACGATCACCGACCACATCGCCGTCCTGCGGCCGCACGCCTGGATCATGCTCGGCCACTGCGCCGGGCTGCGCAACTCGCAGCGGCTGGGCGACTATGTGCTGGCGCACGGTTACGTGCGCGAAGACCACGTGCTCGACGAGGAGCTGCCGCTGTGGGTGCCGATTCCGCCGCTGGCCGAGGTGCAGCAGGCGCTCGAAGGCGCGGTGGCCGACATCACCCAGCTGCACGGCTACGAGCTCAAACGCGTGATGCGCACCGGCACGGTGGCCAGCACCGACAACCGCAACTGGGAGCTGCTGCCCTACCCCGGCCCAGACCGCCGTTTCAGCCAGAGCCGGGCCATCGCCTTGGACATGGAAAGCGCCACCGTCGCCGCCAACGGCTTTCGCTTCCGCGTGCCCTACGGCACCCTGCTGTGCGTGAGCGACAAGCCGCTGCACGGCGAGCTCAAACTCCCGGCAATGGCCGATCGCTTCTACCGCCAGCAAGTGGAGCAGCATTTGCGCATCGGCGTGCGCGCCATCGCCCGGCTGCGGCAGCAAAGCCTCAGCCGGCTGCACAGCCGCAAGCTGCGCAGCTTCGACGAAGTGGCGTTCCAGTAGCGCCGCGATCAGGCGGTGTATGCCACCTGGTGCGCGTCCGGCGCGGGCCTTGGTGCGATCTGACCGATGCGGCGCGCGTCTTCGCCCTGCGCGCGCAAATGCGCAATCACTGCGTCGGCCTGCTCTGCGGCGACCACGAGCACGAAGCCGATGCCGCAGTTGAAGGTGCGGCGCATCTCCGCGTCTGCGATGCCGCCGGCGCGCTGCAGCCAGGCGAACAACTCGCTCTGCCCCCAGGTGCTGGGGTCGAGCACGCACTGCACCGCCGCCGGCAGCACGCGCGGGATGTTTTCGCTCAGCCCGCCGCCGGTGATGTGCGCCATGCCCTTGATCGCAAACTGCGCCAGCGCCGACAGCACCGGCTTGCAGTAGATCCGCGTGGGCGCGAGCACCGCCTCGCGGAACGGCTTGCCGTCGAGCGTTGCGGGCAGCCGGCCGGCTTCACGCTCGATGATTTTGCGGATCAGCGAGTAGCCGTTGCTGTGCGCGCCGCTCGAAGCCAGGCCGATGACCACGTCGCCCGCGACGATGCGGCGGCCGTCGACGATGCCGCTTTTTTCCACCGCCCCGACACAAAAGCCGGCGAGGTCGTATTCGCCTTCGGGGTACATGCCGGGCATTTCCGCGGTTTCGCCGCCGATCAGCGCACAGCCGGCCTGCTCGCAGCCCGCCGCCACCCCGCCGATCACCTGTGCCGCGGTGCCTACCGCGAGCTTGCCGCAGGCGAAGTAGTCGAGGAAAAACAGCGGCTCGGCACCCTGCACCAGCACGTCATTGACACTCATGGCCACCAGGTCGATGCCCACGGTGTCGTGCCGACTCCACTCGAACGCCAGCTTGAGCTTGGTGCCCACGCCGTCCGTGCCCGACACCAGCACCGGCTCCTTGTAGCGCCTGGGCACCTCGAACAGCGCGCCAAAGCCGCCGATGCCGGCGAGCACGCCGTCGCGCAGGGTGCGGCGCGCCAGCGGCTTGATGGCATCGACCAGCGCGTCACCGGCATCGATGTCCACGCCGGCGTCGCGATAAGTCAGTGAGTCGTTGTGCATGATGGGTTGAGAAAAAAAGAAAGTGGCAGCGCAAAGGCGAAAGGCGCCCGACACACGCTGGTGCGCCGCCGTGCTGCCGCGGCAAAGCGACACCACTGCATAAAATGGCGCTTTCACACGATTTTAGAGTGCGTGCGCCGCACTGCCTTACGGGCTCGGCCGCTGCCGGCCACCCCCGTCTGCCTGCCTTGCCGACTCGACCACCCGTTTATGTTGCTCAGCCCTGCCGCCAAAAACGCCCTGACCTGGCTGGGAATCGGTGCGGCCGCGCTGTGGCTGATGTGGCTGCTGGGCGGCATTCTCATGCCGTTCCTGGTGGGCATCACGCTGGCGTACGTGCTGCATCCTCTGGTCGAGCGTCTCAAGCGCTGGCACATCCCACGGCCGCTGGGCGCGGCGGTGGCGCTGGTCGTGGCCATCGGCTTGTTCATCGGATTGTTTTTGCTGCTGGTGCCGGTCGTCACCGAGTTGCTGCCGCTGATCCGGGAAAAATTCCCGTTGCTACTGCAGGCCCTTGCCGATTGGAGCAAGCCGCTGCTGGCGCGGTTTGACATGCACTTGCAATTCGACGTGGCCAGCATGCGCCAGACGCTGTCGAAATATCTCACCGCGCACGGCGAAGATTGGGCGGCGATGCTGCTGCGCTCGGCCGGCAGCGGCGGTGCCAGCCTGCTGATGCTGCTGGGCAACCTGGCGCTCATCCCGGTGGTGGCGTTTTACCTGCTGCTCGACTGGAGCCAGACGCTGCAACGGCTGGCCGGGTTGGTGCCGCCCAAGCACCGCGCTGCGGTGCTGAGTTTTTTCCACGACTGCGACGTCATCCTCGGCCAGTATCTGCGCGGACAGTTGCTCGTCATGCTCATCCTGGCTTTCTACTATTCGGCCGGTCTGCTGCTCGCCGGCTTCAACCTGGCGCTGCCGGTGGGCATTTTCACCGGGCTGGCGGTGTTCGTGCCGTATGTCGGCTTTGGTCTGGGATTGCTTCTGGCGCTGCTCGCCGGGGTGTTGCAGTTCCTCAGTTGGTATGGGGTGATCGCCGTGGCCGTGGTCTACGGCATCGGCCAGTTGATCGAGTCGATGTACGTCACTCCCAAGTTCGTCGGCCAGAGCATTGGGCTGCATCCGCTGCTGGTGATTTTCATCCTGTTGGCGTTCGGCACCTTGTTCGGCTTCTGGGGCATTTTGCTCGCCCTGCCCGCCGGTTCGGTGTTGCTCGTCGTCGCCCGCCGCGCGCTCGCGTGGTACCGTCGTAGCGCCCTGTTCGTCTGAGCATGGCCGCGGCTACAGCGCACAGCGTCCCATCGGCTCGCCTGGCCGCGCGCCAGCACATCCTGCCGTTGGACTGGGAAGAAGAACAGACCCTGGCCAATTTCGAGATCGGCGGCCAGCAGGCCAATGCGCTGGTGCTGCAAGAGTTGCGCGCCCTGCTGGCCGCCCCGGGCCACGCCGCGCTGTACCTGTGGGGCGATGCCGGCAGCGGCAAGAGCCACCTGCTGTGGGCCGCCTGCCAGACGCAGCGGCAGCAGGGGCGCTGGGCGTTGCTGCTCGCCCCCCACCTGCCGCCGTCGGCCTGGCCCGACGTCCAGGACGTGCTGGCGCAGCCCGCAGGCGGCCTGCTCGCCATCGACGACGTGCACGCGCTCAGCTCCTGGCAGCAGGACTGGCTGTTCGGCCTGTACAACGCCGCGCGCAGCGCAGAACTCGGCTTCGTCGCCAGCGGCAACGCCGCCCCGGCCGTGCTGCCGTTGCGCGCCGATCTGCGCACCCGGCTGGGCTGGGGCCTGGCGCTACGGCTGCACGCCCCGGATGACGCCGTGCGCGCGCGCGTGCTGCAACGCCTGGCGCACAGCCGTGGTTACAGCCTCAGCCCCGAGTTGCTGCACTACATGCTCACCCACCTCAGCCGCGACCTGTCGCACCTGACCGCGCTGATGGCCGCGCTCGACCGCTATGCTCTGGCGATGCAGCGCCCGGCCACCGTGCCTTTGCTCAAATCGCTCCTGGCGGAGCAGCCGCAGTTGCTGCAACCGGCTGCGCCGGGCTGACTCCTGATCCGACACGTCGCACCGTTCATGCGCAAGCTCGCTTTATTCGACCTGGACAATACACTCATTCCGTTCGACTCCGACCATGCGTTCGGCCAGTTCGTCGCTCAGTTGGGCTGGGTCGATGCGGAGGAACACCGCCGGCTGAACGAAGCGTTCTACCGCCAATACAAGGCCGGTACGCTCGACCTGGACGCCTACCTGCGCTTTGCCCTGCAGCCACTGGCCGGGCGCGACCCCGCCGAGCTCGCCGCAGCGCATGCCGCGTTCATGCGCGACGTCGTGCTGCCACAAATGCTCCCGGCGGCGCAGGACCTGGTCGATCGGCACAAGCGCGCGGGCGATCTGTGCTGCATCGTCACCGCGACCAATACCTTCGTCACCCGGCCGATC
>JBFXEK010000140.1:0-5141 GCA_050180155.1 Thiomonas sp.
CCCGAGCAGTTCAATACCTATTTCGACGCCGGTTTCCACGCCTTTCAAGGCTATTACTTCGCCCGCCCACAAACCGTCAGCGCCAAAGTCGTCAACCCGGCGTACGTCAACGTCCTGCAATTGATGAACCTGGTGATGCGCCAGGCCGAGCTCGACGACATCGAACTCGTGCTCAAACGCGACCCGGCGCTGTCGTTCAAGCTGCTGCGCTACATCAACTCTTCGGGGTTCGGGCTGATGTCCGAAGTCACCTCGTTCCGCCACGCCGCGGCGATCCTGGGCTACAAAAAGCTGTTCCGCTGGCTGGCGCTGTTGCTGGCCACGGTGCCGGGAAGCGCTTCGTCACCGGCGATCGCGCGCACCGCGATCACCCGCGGCCGCATGATGGAGTTGCTGGCCAAGGACACACTGTCGGCAGAAGACGCCGACAACGCCTTCATCGTCGGCATTTTTTCGCTGCTCGACGCCATGCTCGGCGTGCCCATGGCGCAGGCGATCAAGGAAATCACCCTGCCCGAAACCGTGGTCATGGCGCTGCTCGAAGACCGCGGTCTGTTCGGCAGTTATCTGCAAATCACCCGCGCGGTCGAGCAGCGCGACTTCGACAACCTGGATTTCCTGTCCTCGACGCTGGGCATCCCCGGTTGGCGGGTCAGTTCCATCCACCTGGCCGCGCTCGCCTGGGTGGAGCAGATCGGTCTGTGACGCCGCGCCATGAAAGACGTCAGCGCCAAACTCTTCCGCGAGGAGTACCAGGTCAACTCCGAGCAAAAAGCCGACCACGTGCTGCACAAGCTCATCGAGCGACACGAGCCGCTGGCCGTGCTGCCACACGACCGCGCCGAGGAATTCACCTCGGCGCTGCTCGCGGCCAACCGCGCCAAGCATTGGCTGATCATCGACGAGCTCGTTCCGGCAGCGGGCAATCTGCGGCTGGCCCACGGCGCGCCGTTTTTCAGCATCGGCCGCTACGAAGGGGTGTTCGTCGGCTTCCAGTCCAGGCTGATCGAACGCATCGATTACGAGGGTTACGGTGCGCTGCGCATCGCCTACCCCGAGCAGTTCTACTACCTGCAGCGGCGCAATTTTTTCCGTGTCACCGTCGCGCCTGGGGACATCGGCACGGTCGAATTGCAACGCCGCGGCGCCAAACCGCTGTACGGTCAATGCCACGACATCAGCGTCAATGGCATGCGGCTGCTGGTGCCGTCGGCGCTGGATTACGCGCTGACCAGCGGCGAGTACGTGCCGTTGGTGCGCTTCAGCCTCGAAGACATCGAACTGGCGGTCGAAGCCGAAGTGCGCTACGTCGGCACGCTGCGCGACACCCGCGCGCGTCAGCCGATGCGACAGGTCGGCATCCAGTTTCTCAACATGGCGCCGGGGTTCGAACAGCGGCTGCAGGCTTATGTGCAGCGCCGCGACCGCGAACTGCTACGCGAAGCCAAGCGCTGACGGCCAACGGCCCGCTGTCGCCGCGGCCGGTCACGCGCGCGGCTGCGCAGGCTGTTCGCCCCGAGCCGGTTCGAGCTGCAGCAGCCGCGGCGCCAGCACCGCCAATTCCTGCTGCTGGCTTTGCGGCGCGAACACGCCGCTGCCCTGCGCGCCATCGGCCTCGACGATGTGCTGGGCGAATTCCCCGGACTGCACGTCGAACAACAGCGGCGCCTGCCGGTGCGCGCGCAGGTCTTGTCCCGGACGTTGCGGCAGCAACACCATCACCAGCGGCACGGCCTGCGCCGGCAGCTGGGGATAGTCCAGGCCGAAATGCGCGGCGCCGACGAGCAAAAAGCTGATCTGCGCGTCGTCGAGCGACTGCAGCCAGACGAACGGCCGCTCGGTGCGCACGCCGATCAGGGCGAACCGCTGCAGGGTCTCGAACCCCGGCAGCGGCGCCGCCGCCCGCCAGATTTGTCGCGCGGCCAGCGGCAGCGCGCCAAACCGCGTCGGCCATAGCGTCACGGTATCGGCCGCAGCCTGCGCCGCGCAGGAGTGCAAATCGCGGTTCACGCCGTGCCGTCCTCGCTGGAGTTGGAAATCCATTGCGTCAATGAAAGCTGCTGCGGCGCCACCGCTGCCTGGTTGTCCTGGCGGATCTGCAAATACAGTTCTTCGCGCAGGATGCGCAAATCCGCCGGGCCTTCGATGCCCAACCGCACCTTGCCGGGGGCCGACTGCAACACGACCACGCGAATGGCATCGCCGATGCGGATGACTTCACCAGGACGGCGGGTCAGGATCAGCATGCCCGAGTCGTGTCTGGCCGGCGCAACGGGCTCAAGAGGCTCGCCGCGCTCAGGCGCTGACCAGCCGCCGCGACGCGCTGCCGATGCGCTGGCCTTGCGCGCCGTACAGCGTGTCCGCCTCGGCCGTGCCGCGCAGGATGTGCAAACCGCCTTCGACGTGGCGCAGCAGCGCCTGGATCATCGCACCGTTACGCTGGTTGGCCGCAGCCACTTGCCGCGCCAGTTCCTGCACCTGCAGCCACAGCGGCGACTGCGCCGCCTGCGTATCCTGCGCGAACGCGGCCTGACGCCGCTGCTCGATGGCGTCGAGCTCGGCGAACGACGCGGTTTTTTCCGCCGCCAGCGCGGCAAGCCGGTCGGCCGCGGCGTGCAGCAGACAATCGTGCTCGGCAGCCAGCAGGCGCTGCAGCGCCTGCAGTTTGCGCAGTTGCTCGTCGAGCAGAGCAGACAGTGGCGTGGACATCGGCGGTTTTCAGCGTGCGCTACCGGTCTTGGCCGCAGGCCGCGACGCCGCCAGCAGCGACTGGCTATCCTGCAACAGCCCGCGGGCGATGCGCTGCGGATCGACGGTATAACTGCCCGACTGGATGGCAGCCTGCAATTGGGCGATGCGTGCATCGCTGGCCGCCGCGTTTTGCGCGCTGGCTGTGGTGAGCATCTGCCCGGCGGCAGAAATCGACACCTGCTCCGCCGCAGCTGCCGCAGACGCCATACTGCCGGATGTTCCAACGGCAGCTGCGGCTGCCGCCGGGGCACGACGCAGGGCTGCTGCGGCTCCGCTGCTGGCGGCCGTCGCGCTGGACAAGGCGGCTTGTTGGATCGGGTTCATGGCTGCACTCATTCGTCGTTGCCGCTGTCAACGGCACGCTCGACGCGAACTTTAGGGCAAACGTGACTTTTTTGGCAAAAAAATCGTTTTGCCCGCAGCGCCGCCCTCCGCCCTTAGCCGCTGCGGCTGCCGAGCTCGGCCTGCACGAGCTGGTCGAGCTGCCGCCGGATCTCGGCCTGTGCGCTGCGGAACTCGGCGCCGTCGACCCCGGTTTGCAATGCGTCGAGCAGCCGCAGATAAGTCTGGTGCAACGCGCTGCCCTCCAAGCCCTGGAACTCGATGTAGTGATACAGCCCGCTGGCCGCGCGCGTGGCCAGCAGCATCGCGTCGGGCCACGGCGTCATGGTATCGAGCCGGTTTTCCCACAGCAAATGCGCGGCATACGCCCCCAGCGCGGTGCGCGGATGGTCACGGTCGATGTCCAGCGCAAAACGGCGCACCCAGCCAGGCACGTCGGCCGCTGGCATCGGCCGGGCGATGCCGTAGCCCTGGCCGGCGTCAGCCTGCAAAATCACCGCGGCTTCGAGCAACCCTGCGGACTCCAGACCTTCGACCACGACTTCGCTGCCCAAGTCGTGCGCCAGGCGGGTGAGGTGGTGGATGAAGTCCAGCGCGCGGTGCGGCGCCTTGCCGACGCCGCCGAGCAGCCCCTGGTCGATCTTCACCTCGTCGAAAGCGAAGCTGTCCAGGCGCAGCAGCGAGCTGTAACCCGAGCCGAGATCGTCCTCGGCCAGCCGCACGCCGGTGGCGCGCAGCCGCGCCAGCAGCATGTCGCGCCGCTCGGACACGTCCAGATCGCCGGTTTCGAGCAATTCGAGGGTGAGGCGGCGCGGCTCGAACGCGTGGCGCTGCAGCACGCGTTCGACCTGTTCGACGTAGCGTGCGTCGCTCAGCGCCATCGGCGGCAGGTTGACCGACACGTCCAGCTCCACCCCCTGCGCCGCCCAGCGCTGCCGCGCCTGGATCGCCTGCTCCAACCCCAGGCTGAACAGCCGCAACATCTCCTGCGCGCCGAAGGTCGGCAAAAACTCCGCCGGGGACATCACTGCGCCGTCGCGCCGCCGCAGCCGCGCCAGCGCCTCGGCCTTCACCGGCTTGCCGCTGTGCAGGCAGACCACCGGCTGGTAGAGCATTTGCAGTCCGCCGTGGTCGAGCAATTCGACATACACCTGCCGCCGGGCGTAGGGCACGACGTCCGACAGCGCGCTGCCGTAGCGGCCGAACGCCAGTCCGAGCACTTTTTGCAGATGTTCGATGAACACCTTGCGCGCCGAGTTGGTGAAAAAACCGGGATAGCCGCTGAACAGATCCATGAGCAAAATCGGCTGGCCGCTGGCGTCGAGGATAGGAATCGACACCGCGCTGCGAATGCCGATCTCCTGCGCCAGTTCGCGCCAGGGCAGGATCGCCGCGTCGGTGCTGTACGACGCGGTGTACTGCACCGTGCGGCTGCGCCACGCCCGCCCGGACGCGCCCAACCCTTGCACCGTGTCGCCGCGCACCATCACCGGGGCGACGCCGGGCGAGCCGATGCGATCCAGATACAGCGATTTGAACCGCGCGCCAAACGCCTGCTCGAACTGCAGCATGCCATCGGCGTCGGGCCGGCCCAGCGTACCCGCCACCACGCCCTCGACGTTTTCCAGCGCCGCGAGCACCGCGCGCAACAAATCGCTCAGAGTGTGCGAAGTCAAAATCGCCGCGTCGATACGCGCCAGCGCGGCGTCGAGCTGCGCACCGATGTCTTCGTGCCCCTCGATCTGCCACTGCAGCTCTTCCTGCATGCGGGTGACGAAATAGGTGAGCAAGGCAGCGCGCTCCGTCGGGTCGACCCATTGCGCGAAATGCGCGATCAGCAGGCGGAAATACAGCCCGTAAGCCTCCACCAGCCACGACGCCTCGATGCCGATGAGCGCGTGCACCCGCCCGACGTGCCGGGCAATGTGCTGCGCCGCATCGCAGCGCTCGGCAAACAGACTGCGCAAATGCCGCTCCTGGCTTTTGCGCAGCCGGGCGAACTCCTCGGCCGACAGCAGATTCAGCACCCGGGCAAACCGCGGCTGACG
>JBFXEK010000141.1:0-5136 GCA_050180155.1 Thiomonas sp.
GCGCTTGGTCGATGGCGTGGCCGGGCGCCTGCGGCAGCTCGGCCGCGTGCTCGACGTCGAAGTGCTCACCGGCGACACCTACGGTACCGTGGCGCAGTCGCTGGACGGTTTGGGTTTGCGCCACACCATCGTGCGTCATGGCGACGACAAAGCCGCACGCGCCCGCGCACTGCTGGCCGCCGGAGTCGCCGCCGTGGGCAACGGCCGCAACGACGTCGACATGCTGCGCACCGTCACGCTCGGCGTGGCCGTGCTCGGCGCGGAGTGCAGCCATGCGTTGGCGTTGACCGCGGCGCAGCTCGTCGCCCCGGACATCGTCTGCGCGCTCGACCTGTTCTTGCAGCCGCAGCGGCTGGTCGCCGCGCTGCGCCCCTGATGCGGTCTGAACGCATCATCCGCGGCCGCGCGTGGCGCGCAGTCTGGGCAGTGTCTGGCGCGGCCATCCCTTGTGCCTCCCTCATCCTTGGTGGCATCGAGCCGCACCGTGGCAATGCGGGCTAACATGTTTTACAGCAAATTGTTTTTTTCGTCCGTTCAGGAGCCTGCCATGACCAAATCCGTGCAAGAGATCAAATCCGACGTCGCCCAGGTGATCGACCACGCCGAGGATCTTCTCAAACAGGCCGCCGCCAGCAGTGGTGAGCAGGCTGCAGAGCTGCAGCGTCGCGGCATGAAGCTGCTGCGCCAGGCAGCGGAAAAAGCGCAGGATTTGCAAGACGCCGTCGTCGAGCGCAGCAAGGCCGCGGCGCAAGCCACCGACGACTACGTGCACGACCATCCGTGGAAAGCCATCGGCATGGCCGCGGCCATCGGTTTGGCCATCGGGCTGTTGATCAACCGCGGCCGCTGAGCCCGCAGCGCATGACCGAGACAGATCCCAACGCGCAACCGCACGATTTGCGCGCGGCATGGCAGCGGCTGGTCGACAGCGGCGGCAGCCTGCTGCGCAGCCGGCTCGAACTCGCCGGCATCGAACTCGCCGAAGAGTGGAAGCGGCTCCAGCGCGTCCTGCTGTTGCTGCTGGTTGCCGCGGTGGCGGCGCTGCTGGCCATCGGCAGCTTCACCGCGCTGCTGGTCATCGCCTTGTGGGATCGCAGCCACTGGCTGGTGCTGGCGGTGCTGGGCGCGGCCGAGGCTGGCGTGGTCGCGTACTGCCTCTTTCGGCTGCGCGCGGCGCTGCACGACGCGCCGCCGCCGTTTGCCGCCACACGTGCCGAGCTTGCCAAAGACGGCGCGATGTGGCGTTCCAAGCCCTGAGGCGCTGCCATGCACCCTTCGCAGTCCGCTTCACTCCCCGCCTCGGTGCGCAAACAAATCCTGATCGCACGCATGGCGGTCGAGCGGGTCGAATTCGCTCAGGCGGTCGAGCAGTTCCGCCAACACGCGCGGCCGGGGTCGCTCGTGCGGCAGCTCGTCGCCGGTGCGCTGCCTGCAGCGTCCAAACCGGCGGACGCGCTGTGGCGCGCCTGGAGTTACTCGCGCCGCCATCCTTATGTCGGTTCGCTGCTGGGCTCGGCGCTGTCGCTGCTGCTGCGCAAACGTCTGACCGGTTCCGGGTTGGCTCGGTTGTTCAAACTCGGCGCTGCGGCGGCGGTGGCGTATGCCGCGCTGCGGTTTTGGCGTGGTGATGGAACGCAAAATTGAGCGTTCGCGTGCCCGGCTGTCGCGGGGAAATTCGAGAAACTGTTGATCTGTATCACTTCACTACGCCAAAACCCTGACGGGTGCGGTGAGGTGCAGCAGACAAAATGGCTTTCAGCCGGCGCCGCGCGCCGCACGCGGTCGTGCGCCGCGTGTATCGCCTGGGCGCCGTTGCGACCACTCGCAGTGTCCCGCATCCCTGAAAGGAGTTTCCGATGAGCGTCGTGCTCGATCCGGCCCACGCCCCCGCGCATGCGGCCGACCACGCCCATGACCATCCCCATGGCTGGCGGCGCTGGTTGTTTTCGACCAACCACAAAGACATCGGCACGATGTACTTGGTTTATGCCCTGGTCATGCTGTTCGTCGGCGGTGTGCTCGCGCTGGCGATCCGCACCGAGCTGTGGCACCCGTATGTGTGGCTGATGAACCCCGAGCTGTTCAACGCCTTCGGCACCATGCACGGGCTGATCATGATTTTCATGGCCGTGATGCCCGCGCTCACCGGACTGGCCAACTGGATGATTCCGCTGATGATCGGCGCGCCCGACATAGCGTTTCCGCGGCTGAACAACCTCAGCTTCTGGCTGTTGGTTCCTGCTGCGGTGCTCGGCGTGGCAGCGTTTTTCGTCCCGGCTGGCGCGCCCGGAGTGGGCTGGACGCTGTACCCGCCGCTGACCATGCAGCAGGGCATGGGCATGGATCTGACCATCTTCGCCGTGCACTTGCTGGGTGCGTCGAGCATTCTGGGCTCGATCAACATCATCGTCACCGTGCTCAATATGCGCGCGCCCGGGATGACGCTGATGAAAATGCCGCTGTTCTGCTGGGCCTGGCTGATCACCGGCTACCTGCTCATCGCCGTCATGCCGGTGCTCGCCGGTGCGGTCACGATGACGCTGACCGACCGCCATTTCGGCACCAGCTTTTTCAATGCCGCCGGCGGCGGCGACCCGGTGCTGTACCAACATTTGTTCTGGTTCATGGGCCATCCCGAGGTGTACATCCTCATTTTGCCGTCGTTTGGCGTGATGAGCTCGGTGGTGCCGGCGTTTTCGCGCAAAAAGCTGTTCGGCTATTCGTCGATGGTATACGCCACGGCGTCGATCGCCATTCTGTCTTTCCTCGTCTGGGCGCACCACATGTTCACCGCCGGCATGCCCACCGTCGGCCAACTGTTTTTCATGTACGCCACGATGCTGATCGGCGTGCCCACGGGCGTGAAGGTGTTCAACTGGATCGCCACCATGTGGCGCGGTTCACTGACGTTTGAAACCCCGATGCTGTTTGCCATCGGCTTCATCATCGTCTTTACCCTGGGCGGCTTCACCGGGCTGATGCTGGCGATGGTGCCGATCGACACCCAGGTGCACAACACCTACTTCGTCGTCGCGCACTTCCACTACACCATGGTCGCCGGCACGCTGTTCGCCATTTTCATGGCGTTCTATTTCTGGTCGCCGAAGTGGACGGGAACGATGTACAACGAAACCGCGGGCAAGATCCACTTCTGGCTGAGCTTCATCGGCTTCAACCTCACCTTCTTCCCGCAGCATTTCCTCGGGCTGGCGGGGATGCCGCGGCGTTACATCGCCTACCCGGTGCAGTTCACCGACTTCAACCAAATCTCCACCATCGGCTCCTGGGTGTTCGGCCTGGCGCAGGCGTATTTCGTCTTCGCCGTGGTCATCCCGGTGTTGCGCGGCCAAGGAGAAAAAGCGCCGCAACGCCCGTGGGAGGGAGCCGAGGGGCTGGAGTGGGAAGTGCCGTCGCCGGCGCCGTTCCACACCTTCGAGACCCCACCGCGGCTCAACGCCGACGCCACCCGGGTGCTGGCGGCGGAATGACCCGGCGCCCGGTCTGAGCCATCGCCGTAACGAACCGCGTCATGGTGCACGGCGCTTGTCCCTGCGACGGCTGCAGCAACCAGGTGCGCTGTGGCCTGCGCGATCTCGGCCGCGGGCTGCCAGGGGCGCCGGAATTCGACATCCGCATCGAGGAGTACCGCGCCGACACCGACATTCCCGAAATCGGCGGCTGCCTGCTGGCGGTCAAGTCCGGCGCGGTGAAAACCCTCTGCCTGGACGCGCAGGGGCAGCCGCACGTCGTCGGCTTCAGCTTTCCCGGCGAGCTCATCGCGCTGGAGGTGCTGGCCGACGCCGAGCCGGCGGGGGTGACTTACAAGACGTCGATGTCGATGACCGCGGTGTGCCGGGTGCGTATCCACCCCGACACGGCGCGGCAGGTTTCGGCGCAGTTTTGCCAGCGGCTGAACGCAGAAATGGCCAGCCGCATCCGCGCCAATTTCCACCATCGCCAGATCGTCGCCGACGGCGCCGAGGTACGGCTGGCGCATTACCTCGTCGCCCTCGTTCGCGCCGGTCAGCGCCAAGGCCGCCCAGTGGGCGCGACGCTGCCCAGCATCTCGCGTGCCGATATTGCCAGCTATTTGCACCTGCGCGCCGAAACCGTCAGCCGCACCCTGGCGGTCTTTCGCCAAAACGGCTGGGTGCGCGGCCCGTTGCATCGCCTGGAAGTCGTCGATTTGGCCGCGCTGACGGCGCTGACCCACGGGCTCGCCGCGGCCTAGCGGCAGGCTGGGTGCCATCGTTTGAACCCCGTTGCGAGTTGACGACATGACCGACGCGCTGTGTCCAACGCCAGATGTGCAAACCCCGTTCACCGGTAGTCTGCTGAGTCGCCCGCAACGCGAGCAAAACGCCTGGGTCTGGCGGTTTCGGCGCAACTGCTCGATCAGCCCGCGGCAGCTTCTGGGCGTGTTCGTCTCGTTCGCCCTGGGTTCGGCGCTGCTGGCGGTGTACTGCTGGAGCGAGGGCGCGCGGCTGGTGGCACCGTTCGCCGTGATCGAAGTACTCGCCGTGGGCGCGGCGCTGCTGGTATACGCACGCCACGCCGCCGACTACGAACGCATCAGCATCAGCGACCAGGCCGTGGTGGTCGAATGGGTGTTCGGCGCGCGGCAAGGGCGGCTGGAGTTCCATCCCCGCCACGTGCGCATCGTCGCCGAAGGCCACGGCCTGGTGCAAGTGGCCGACAAAACCCGGCAGGTGTGGATTGGCCGCCATCTGCGGCCAGACCGCCGCGCCATGTTGGCGCGCGATTTGCGCCGTGCCATTTTGCTGAGCTGAAGAGCCGTGAACGGACCGGCCATGCCTGGCCGTTTCGCCCACGATGCTCCATGCGACGTCGTCAATGCTCGCCGCCGTTTC
The DNA here is from genome assembly GCA_050180155.1 of Thiomonas sp. Taxonomy (GTDB): domain Bacteria; phylum Pseudomonadota; class Gammaproteobacteria; order Burkholderiales; family Burkholderiaceae_C; genus Thiomonas. The sequence goes on from JBFXEK010000141.1 coordinate 4,872, forward strand.
CGCTACGGCTGCGCTTTGCGCCTTGATCGAAGCCTGCGGGCAGCCTGCTCGGACGCAGCTGGGGTTCATTCCCGATTTTTTGAAGTCCGCGACAGTCTGCGAACGTCGTGCCCGGGCCAACAGCCCGCGGCTGCGCAGTGACATTCTGCGCAAAAAATCACGAAATATCATTTTTTACATTCTTTGCGCCGGCAGGGCGTCGAGGAATTGAAGACAATTTGACCTTTACGCGGCGCAATCTTCGGCGCCGCGGCGGTGCATCCAG
>JBFXEK010000142.1:0-5135 GCA_050180155.1 Thiomonas sp.
GGGAAGCTGTGGACCAATTTGGGCTCTCCCAGCACATGCACCGCGTGCGGCCCGAACACGGCCAAAGGGCGCGGAAAATTGACCAGCGGCTTGAGCAGGCCGTAGATCGCCAGAAACAGCAGCAGATTGCCCCAGGCGTAGACCAGCACGCTGCGCACCGGCAGCACGCGCGGCCAGCGCAACGCGATGGTCAGCGCCAGGCCCATGTACACCGGCAGCAGATGGTGCTCGGCCAGTGCCGTGCCCAGACGGGCGGCGTTGTTCCACACCGCGTTGTCACCAGCGTGGTTGATGGCGAGAAACAGCCGGGCGTTCCAGCCGTCCCAGGCATACCACGGCGATTGCGGGCTGAGCATCATGCCAGCGTCAGGGCAAACAGCCACAGCCCAATGCCCACTGCCGCGCTCACCGCCGCCAGACCAAACAACCAGACGCGGCGCGTCAACGCCGTGATCGACGCCAGCGAAATGGCGATTTGCAAAAAAATCAGCGCGCGCGCCATATCGGTATGCGGGCGGTTCATCCGAGCGGACTCGGCGTCGGCTTTTCTCGACTCGGCTTCGAGCGATTCGGCCAGGGTGCGCAGCTCTTGTTTTTGCTGCTTGTACTTGGCGATCGACTTGTCGAATTCGGCGTGTTTGTCAGCCGCAGTGAGCTCGATGGCCAACTCCATCAGGTGTTGCTTGGTGCTGGCCGCCTGGTAGTAATTCCACTGATCGGTGGCCTGGGCTTTTTTCAGCACGGCCTCGTTTTTGTATAACACCACCTCGTTCATCAAATGGCTGCCCTGATAGCTGACGATGGCACCCAGTGCCGCCAGCAAAGCGGTGAAAATCGCCACCCACTGGCTCAATCCGTGTCCTTCGCGGTGCGCGGACTGTTCGAGTTGTTCTTCGTGCGGGGTGTGAACATGCAGGCTGGATTCGCTCATGGCGCAAAGTGAAATGGTCAGTGAGGTTGATCGGAGATCGATGCCCGGCCATCCGGCCAGGACGACGGGATGAGCCGGGTTCCGGCGAGCGCGTCGTGCAGGTATTGGCGGTCGGAGCGCAGAAGGCTCAGCAGCGCCCACGCGGCCACCCCCGCGCAAATCGTCCAGCCGATATTTTGCGGGCGCAGCCCCAGCACGGCAGACAGCAGCAGTGCCGGCAGCACCCAAACCCAGGACAGCAGGGCGCGCAAGAGGGCGCGACGCCAGCTCAGCGGCCCGCCGCTGGCGCTGACCACGCGAATCCGCCAGGTCTTCATCGGCAAGGTTTGGCGGCCTGCGCTCCAGAACCAAGTGCCATAGGCGGTGAGCACGCAGAACTCGATCGCCTGCAGGGTTGCGCGGCGCAGCACGGCGCTTTGCTCCACGCCCAGCGCGTGCAGTGTGAGCAGCACGGCGGCGGCGGTGACCAGCGCGATGCCCAGCAGAACCAACGCCTCGTAGAGCAGACTCGCCAGCCGGCGGTGCAATGGCGGTGCACGCAGCAGCGCTGGCGTCCGCGCCGCCTGCGGGGGCGTGGTGTGGTGCTGCACGGTTTCAGCGGCGGGCCGCCGAGGCAGCACGCAGTGGGGCGGATGCCGGCAGCGCCGCCGGCGTCACCGTGGCTGGGGGTTTGGTCGCTGCGGCGGCAGGCAGCGAGGCCGCCTTGGTCGGGGCCGCCGGTGCGGGCTTGACGGCGTGTTTTTGCTCCAGATATTTGCCGACTTGCCCAGGGTGCGGTTTGGGGTGGCGGGCTTCTTCCTTCAGCCGCTCCCGTTCGGCCTCGGGTAGTTTTTTATACGCCTCCCAGGCTTCGCGGCGGCTTTGTAGCGGGGCCTTGCCGGTGGATAGGAAAGTCTCCCGCGCCAGACGGCGTTTTTCCGGGCTGAGGTGCGCCCATTCGTTCATGCGGCGCTGCAGCGTTTGCTGCTGCTGCGGGCTCATCGCCGGGTAGCGCGCGGCGATGTCCAGCCACTTTTTTTTGCGGTCGCGGTCGAACTCTGGCCAGTCCGCACGCAGTGGGGCGAGGATGTGCTGTTGCTGCAGCGTGAGTTGATCCCAGCGGGGCGGTGCTTCGGCAGCGCGCGCCTGCACGGCGCACGCCAAAAGCAGTGCGAGACCCGATAAGAGGAAGAAGCGGGCGAACACCTGCTGCGTCCGCCCGCGCGGAACTCCGGCAAGACCGCTCATCAGCGCTCCTGCATCAGGTAACGGGCGAATCCGGGGTCGGCATACGCACTGGGCGGGAGGTCGCCCAAAAGCAGGGCGGTGTCGATATCCGCAGTGACACGGATGAGTTTTTCCTGCTGGTAGTCCTGCAGGAACAGCAGGCCGCCGACCAATACGAGCAGCGGCAGCACCGCGCTGGCGCGGAACAGCCATGATTTCCAGTTGAACGGCCCACCCAGGGCCAGGCTGCGCCCTTGCTGTACCGCAGTTTGGGCGGCTTGCGCCCGCGCCTGCTGCAGCGCCATCAGACGCAGTGCCTTCAGACGCTGCGCCTGCTCGGACGTGATCTGCTGTTCGGCTTGGTGCAGGCGGACGGCCAGTTGCTGCGCAAGGCGGGCTTCCACTATGGGGCGCAGCGTGTCGGGTGCGTCGTTGTTCATGAGTAGCCTTGTGCTTTGAGAGCGCGTGCCAGCGTGTGGATGGCGCGCGAGCAATGGGTTTTGACGCTGCCTTCCGAGCAGCCCATGGCCTGCGCGGTTTCGGCAACGTCGAGTTCCTCCCAATAACGTAACAAAAAGGCTTCGCGTTGACGCGCGGGCAGACGTGAAATTTCTGTTTCCAGATGTTTGAGAATCTGCATGCGTTGCACGTGGCTGTCTGCGCCTTCGAGATGTTCGCTGATCTGTTCGAGCTGGAGCGTTTCGAGCAAGTCGAAATCCCCTTCGCTGTCTGCGGTGTCGAAATCCGACAGATTGCTAAACAGCGTGGAGCGCACTTTGCGCTTGCGATGCCAATCGAGAATGGCGTTGGTGAGGATGCGTTGGAACAGAAGCGGCAACTCCTCACGCGGTCTGTCGGCGTATTTGGTCGCCAGGCTGATCATGGCGTCCTGCACCAGATCCATGGCGGCGTCGTCGTCGCGCGTCGAAAACGCTGCGCGCAGAAACGCGCGCTTATCGACGCTGGCGAGAAAATCGTTGAGTTCTTGTTCGGTGGCCATCGAATCGGGCCCCAAGCGGCCCGGGCAGGTGCAAACTAACGAGACATTATGCCGCGCACCGAGCGCCAACCGTCGGCAGCGCAGCGCGCCGAGCAGGCTGTTTTGCCATGGGCTTGCGCGTGCGCGCAATCGCCCGCACGTTGTGCGGTTGTGCTGCGCTGCACTACACTACATCATTCCGTTCGGCTCGAACCCCAGTGCAGCAATCAGGCAGTTGGCGTTGCACGCGCTGCCCGCAGCACCCACAACGTTCCAGACGCACGTGTCTCCCGAAGGCCGGCCACAAGCGGGTACGGAGGGAAACCTGAAGTTTTTCGTTAGAGAAATTCACAAGGTGAACAAATGGATATGAATCGCGTAGAACACAAGTCGGCCGCAACGGCCGCTTCGAAGTCCGCAGCTCCCGCGGCACAGGACATCACCGGAGCCGAAATCCTGGTGCGCTGCCTGCAGGAAGAAGGCGTCGAATACATGTGGGGTTACCCCGGCGGGGCGGTGCTCTACATTTACGACGAACTCTACAAACAAACCAGCATTCAGCATGTGCTCGTGCGGCAGGAGGCTGCAGCGGTGCATGCAGCCGACGCCTATGCGCGTGCCACCGGCAAAGTCGGCGTGGCGTTAGTGACATCCGGCCCAGGGGCGACCAACGCGCTGACCGGTATCGCCACCGCGTACATGGACTCCATTCCCATGGTCATCATCACCGGCCAGGTACCGACGACCGCCATCGGCCTGGACGCTTTCCAGGAATGCGATACCGTGGGTATCACCCGCCCTGTGGTCAAGCACAACTTCCTGGTCAAAGATGTGCGCGACTTGGCGCTGGTGATGAAAAAAGCGTTCCACATCGCCCGTTCTGGCCGCCCCGGCCCGGTGGTCGTCGATGTGCCCAAGGACGTGACACGGCAGACCGCGCCGTTCGACTATCCCAAGTCGATCGAAATGCGCTCGTACAACCCGGTGCGCAAAGGGCACGGTGGGCAAATCCGCAAGGCCGTGCAATTGTTGCTGTCGGCCAAGCGGCCCTACATTTACAGCGGCGGCGGGGTCGTGCTGGCCAACGCCGCTGCCGCGCTGCGGCGGCTGGCCGATCTACTCAAGTACCCGTGCACCAACACGCTGATGGGGCTGGGCGCAATTGCGGGGGACGATCCCAAATTCCTCGGTATGCCCGGCATGCACGGGACGTACGAGGCGAATATGGCGATGCAGCACTGCGATGTGTTGCTCGCAGTTGGCGTGCGGTTCGACGACAGGGTGATTGGCAATCCGAGCCATTTCGCCCAGGTGCAGCGCAAAATCGTCCATATCGATATCGACCCGTCGTCGATTTCCAAGCGCGTCAAGGTCGATGTGCCTATCGTCGGCGACGTCGGCGAGGTGCTGCACGAACTCATCGACCAGTTGCAACAGGCGTTCCACGCCGGGCAGAAAAACGACGGCGGTGCGCTGGCTGCGTGGTGGGCGCAAATCGAGGAGTGGCGCAAGCGCGATTGCCTGGCGTACGAACATTCCGCCGAAGTCATCAAACCGCAGGCGGTGATCGAAACGCTGTATGAGCTGACCAAGGACCGCGAAACCTACGTCTGTTCCGACGTGGGGCAGCATCAGATGTGGGCGGCGCAGCTCTACAAATTTCCTGAGCCCCGGCGCTGGATCAACTCCGGCGGCCTGGGCACCATGGGCGTGGGTTTGCCCTACGCCATGGGCATCAAGCTGGCCAAGCCCGATGCCGAGGTGGTGTGCGTCACCGGCGACGGCTCGATCCAGATGAACATCCAGGAGCTCGCCACCTGCAAACAGTACGAAACCCCGGTGAAAATCATCCTGTTGAACAACCGCTATCTCGGAATGGTGCGGCAGTGGCAGGAAATCGAGTACGAAGGTCGCTATTCGCACTCGTACATGGATTCGCTGCCGGATTTCGTCAAACTCGCCGAGGCTTACGGCCACGTCGGCATCAAGGTGGATCGGCCGCAAGACCTGCGCCCGGCT
>JBFXEK010000143.1:0-5129 GCA_050180155.1 Thiomonas sp.
GGTGGACAACATCGCCGCGCAGGAGCCGACCTTCGGCGGCATCAACCTCGAAGACATCAAGGCGCCCGAGTGCTTCGAGGTCGAGCGCAAACTGCGCACGCGGATGAACATCCCGGTGTTCCACGACGACCAGCACGGCACGGCGATCATCGTCGGCGCGGCCGTCCTCAACGGTTTGAAAGTGGTCGGCAAGGAGATCGCGCAGGTCAAGTTGGTGTGCTCCGGCGCCGGGGCGGCGGCGCTGGCCTGCCTGAAACTGCTGGTCGATCTGGGTCTGCCGCGCGAAAACATCTGGGTCAGCGATCTGGCCGGGGTGGTGTACACCGGCCGCACCGAACTGATGGACGAGGACAAGCGGCGCTTCGCCCAGGACACCTCGGCGCGCACCCTGGCCGACATCATCGACGGCGCCGACGTGTTCCTCGGCCTGTCCGCCGGCGGCGTGCTCAAGCCCGAGTACGCGCAGCGCATGGCCGACAAGCCCATCATCCTGGCGCTGGCCAACCCCAATCCGGAAATCACCCCCGAGGAAGCGCGCGCCGTGCGGCCCGACGCCATCATCGCCACCGGCCGTTCGGACTATCCGAACCAGGTCAACAACGTGCTGTGCTTTCCGTACATTTTCCGCGGCGCGCTCGATTGCGGCGCCACCACCATCACCGCGGAGATGGAGATTGCCGCGGTGCACGCCATTGCCGAATTGGCGCAGGCCGAGCAGAGCGACGTGGTCGCCGCCACCTACGTCGGCGAGCCGCTGCGCTTCGGCCCCGATTACCTGATCCCCAAGCCGTTCGACCCGCGGCTGATGATCAAAATCGCCCCGGCGGTGGCCGAGGCGGCGGCCAGGAGCGGCGTGGCACGCCGGCCGATCGCCGACCTGGACGCCTACCGCGACAGCCTGCAGCAGTTCGTCTACCAGTCGGGCGCGCTGATGCGGCCGATGTTTTCCATCGCCAAAAAGGCGGCGAAAAAGCGCATCGTCTACGCCGAGGGCGAGGACGAGCGCGTGTTGCGCGCGGTGCGCGTGGTGGTCGACGAGCATCTGGCGCGGCCCATCCTGGTCGGCCGTCCGGCGGTGATTGCGCAGCGCATCGAGCGGTTCGGCCTGCGGCTGGAGCAGGGGCGCGACTTCGACGTCGTCAACACCGACCACGACGAGCGCTACCGCGATTTCTGGCAGACCTACCACCAGCTCGCCGGCCGCAAGGGCGTGACTCCGGCGATGGCCAAAATCGAAATGCGCCGCCGGCTGACGCTCATCAGCTCGATGATGCTGCACAAGGGCGAGGCCGACGGCATGCTCTGCGGCACCTGGGGGCATACGCATATCCACCTGCATTACATCGACCAAGTCATCGGCCGCAGCCCCACGGCGTCGGTTTACGCGGCGATGAATCTGCTGGTGCTGCCCGGGCGGCAGGTGGCGCTGGTCGATACCCATGTCAACTTCGACCCGACGGCCGCCGAAATCGCCGAAATCACCCGGCTGGCGGCGCAGGAGCTGCGGCGCTTTGGCATCAGCCCCAAGGTGGCGCTGCTGTCGCACTCCAATTTCGGTTCGTCGCCGGCGCCCAGCGCGGTCAAAATGCGCGAGGCGCTGGCCTTGTTGCGGCAGCTCGAACCCGAGTTGGAGGTCGACGGCGAAATGCAGGGCGACAGCGCGGTCGATCCGGCGCTGCGCGCCAGTCTGCTGGCCGACTCGACCCTCAGCGGCGAAGCCAACTTGCTGGTGTTTCCCGACCTCGACGCGGCGAACATCGCCTACAACCTGCTCAAAGCGACTGCGGGCAACAATATCGCCATCGGCCCGATCCTGCTCGGCGCGGCCAAGCCGGTGCACATCCTCACGGCGTCGAGCACGGTGCGACGCATCGTCAACATGACGGCGCTGACCGTCGCCGAAGCCAACCTCTGACGGCCGCCGGTGCCACCGTCATCGCCGCCGCGCTGCCCGAGGGGGCGCGGCGCGCTGCTCAAAAAATAGGCGAATCCTTGTCTTTTCGTGGCGAATTCGCTACGATTAAGACTTTACCGATATGACAAGTGATCGACGTGCCAGACGCGCTGGCGCGCCCCGCATCGCGCGATTTGGCGCGTAACTGCGGCGAACTGCTCATATTTTTTGCGCTTTTGCGTCCAACCGCCTTGATTCGCGCCTCGTTGCGCATGGCAGCATGAATCGCCGGTGCATTCCGTCCACGCTGCGTTCGTTCCTGCTGACCGGGCTTTTGCTGGCGACGCTGTCGTTCGCCCTACCCGGCTTGCAGTCAGGTCTTTGCGGCGGCGGCTGGCCGATCGCCACGGCGCAAGCGCGGGAAACCGCGCACCACGAACGGCAGCGGCAGTCGCTGCCCACTGTAACCGTGGCCGAGCTGCCGCCGCAGGCGCGCGACGTGCTGCGGCGCATCCACGCCGGCGGCCCGTTCGACGGTCCCAAGGACGGCGTGGTGTTTGGAAACTATGAGCGCTTGCTTCCCTCCAAGCCACGAGGTTTTTACCGCGAATACACCGTTCCGACCCCAGGCGCCCGCAACCGGGGGGCGCGCCGCATCGTCTGCGGTGGGGCCGCGCACCATCCGGAAGTCTGTTACTACACCCATGATCACTATGCCAGTTTCCGACGCATCGTTGAATGATGCCGACCCCGCCGATCTGCTCAAGTCGGTGCGGCCGAATATCGTGCAGTCGATCCGGGCTTACCGCGTCGCGCAGTTGCAGCAGGCAGCCGAGACGACCGGCCAGCACTTTCTCTACGCCAACCTCGCCGACGCCACGACCAAGCAAGAAGTTCTCGAAACCATCGCCCGCTCGTTTCTGTTTCCCAAGCACTTCGGCAAGAATCTCGACGCGCTGCACGACTGCCTGACCGACGTGGTGCATTCCGGCGGGCCGCAACCGGGTTTCGTCGTCGTGCTCGAACAACTCCCGGCGACGCAGCGTTTCGACAAAGAAGCGCGCGAAACCCTGCTCGACGTGTTCCGCGACGCGGCTGATTTCTGGGCCGAGCGCGGCGTTCCGTTCAGGGTGTTCTATTCTTTTCTGTGACCCGCACTCCTGTCCGGGAGGGGGTGCGGGGCGAAGCAGTACCGGAAGCCCGAGTCAAAGCCGTGAAGGTGAGCACGCCGTGGGAGGGCGCCTGGGCGCAGCTCGTCGCCTGAACTCCGTCGCCGAATGGCTGGCGTCTGATTGCCAGCGCCGGAGTCAGCCGCTGGGTGCGCCGGGTGCGGGCGGCGCTGCGTCTTTTGGCGCAGCCGTCAATTCACGCGCCAGCGCCACATACTCCGCGGTGCCGACCTCCTCGGCGCGGCGTTGCAGCCCGAACGCTCCGGCGTAGCCCTGTTGCTGCAGCCAAGGCCCGAGGCTGTGGCGTAGCAGCTTGCGGCGTTGCGAGAACGCCGCGGTGACCAGCGCAGACAGCACCGCCGGATCGACGCCGGCCAGCGCCGCAGCCGGCAGCGGCACCATGCGCACCACCGCCGAATCGACTCGCGGCGGCGGATCGAACGCCGCCGGCGGCACGTCCAGCAGCTTGTCCATGCGGTAACGCCACTGCAGCATCACCGACAGCCGGCCGAAATCGCGCCCGCCCGCAGCGGCGACCATGCGGTCGACCACCTCTTTCTGCAACATGAAATGCTGGTCGCGCACGTGGTCGGAGGCGGCGAGCAGATGGAACAGCAGCGGCGTGGAAATGTTGTACGGCAGGTTGCCGACCAGCCGCAAATCCTCGCCCAGACGGGCAAAGTCCACGGCGAGCGCGTCGGCCTCGATGAGTTCGACCTGCGCCGGCGCCTGGCGGCGCCAGCGCGCTGCCAGGTCACGGTCGATTTCCACCGCCGTCAGCCGCGGCACGCGCTGCAGCAGCGCCAGGGTCAGCGCGCCCAGGCCGGGGCCGATTTCCACCAGGCGGTCGCCCGGCTGCGGGTCGATGCACGCGACGATGTCCTGGATGACACCGCGGTCGACGAGGAAATGCTGGCCGAAGCGCTTGCGCGCCACGTGCGCCGAGCCGTGCCGGCGCGGCGCGCGCTCAGTCGTTCTCCGGGATGTGGACATAGGTGCGGGCGCGCACGTCACGCACCAACTCGTCGAAGTCCTCCGCCGCCTTCTGCCGTTGCAGGATTTGCCTGGCCAGCGCGCGTTTTTGCTCTGGCGCCAACGGGCGTTTGGCGCGGTCCACCAGTTGCAACAGCACGACTTTGTTGCCCACCACCAGCGGCGGCGACACGTCGCCGGGGTTCAACCGCTGCAGCGCGGCGTCGAGCACGGGGTCGAGCTGGCCTGGCAGCACCCAGCCCAGATCGCCGCCCTGCGCCGCAGTCGCCGCGTCTTGCGACAGTTCGCGCGCCTTGTCGGCGAATTTCACCTTGCCGCTCTGCACCGCCTGGGCGACGGCGTCGAGCTCGGCCTTGGCGCGTTCGCGCTGCGCTTCGGAGGATGCGCGCAGCACGATTTCGCGCACTTCGCTTTGCATCGCCGTCTGCGGCGCGGCGGTCACGCCACGGCTGGCGAGCAACTTGAGGATGTGAAAGCCCGCGGCGCTGCGGATGACCGGGCTGATCTCTCCCGGCTGCAGCTTGCTCACCGTGTCGACGAACAGGCTGGGCAGGCGGTCAGCCGGGCGCATGCCCAGATCGCCGCCGTGCTTGGCGCCCTCACCCTGCGACTCCTTGGCCGCTAGCTGGGCGAAATCCGCTCCGGCCTTGAGCTGGGCGTCGATGGCGTCGATTTTCTGTTTCACCGCGGCGATTTGCGCCGGGGTGGCGTGTTGTGGCACGGGCAGAAAAATCTGCGCGATGTCGTATTGGGCTTGCGGGTTGCTGGCGGCGGCGTCCTGTTTGGCGAGAAAGTCGTCGATTTCGCTGTCGGACACCGGCGGCAGCTGCGCCATGATGCGCTCGCGCAGCCGGGCGATGAGGATTTCGCGCTGGATTTGGTCTCGGTATGTCGTCCAGCCCATGCCCTCGCGTTCGATTTCGCGCCGCAGTTCAGGCACGGTGTAGTTGTTGTTCGCCGCGACCTGGGCGATGGCGCGGTCCAAGGTGTCGGGGCTGACGCTCATGCCGATCTGCTCGGCATATTGCGCCAGCGCCAGTTCGTCGATCATCTGGTTGAGAACCTGCGCGCGC
>JBFXEK010000144.1:0-5109 GCA_050180155.1 Thiomonas sp.
TGGTCAAGGTGGACCGCGTCAACGGCGTCACGCCCGAGGAAAACAAGAACAAAATCATGTTCGAGAACCTCACGCCGCTGTTCCCCACGGAACACCTGCGTCTGGAACGCGACATCAAAGGCGAGGAAAACATCATCGGCCGGGTGATCGACATCATCGCCCCCATCGGCAAAGGCCAGCGCGGCCTGCTCGTCGCCCCGCCCAAGAGCGGCAAAACGGTGATGCTGCAGGCGTTGGCGCATGCCATCACCGCCAACCACCCCGAGGTCGTGCTCATCGTGCTGCTGATCGACGAGCGGCCGGAGGAAGTGACCGAAATGCAGCGCTCGGTGCGTGGCGAGGTGGTCAGCTCCACCTTCGACGAACCCGCAGTGCGCCACGTGCAGGTGGCCGAAATGGTGATCGAAAAGGCCAAGCGGCTGGTCGAACTAAAAAAGGACGTCGTCATCCTGCTCGACTCGATCACCCGCCTGGCCCGGGCGTACAACACCGTGGTGCCGACCTCGGGCAAGATTCTCACCGGCGGTGTCGATGCCAACGCGCTGCAACGGCCCAAACGCTTTTTCGGCGCGGCGCGCAACATCGAAGAAGGCGGCTCGCTGACCATCATTGGTACCGCGCTGGTCGACACCGGCAGCCGCATGGACGAGGTGATCTACGAGGAGTTCAAGGGCACCGGCAATATGGAAATCCACCTCGACCGCCGGCTGTCGGAAAAGCGCGTCTACCCGGCGATCCTGATCAACCGCTCGGGCACGCGGCGCGAGGAATTGCTGCTCAAGCCCGAAGTGCTGCAAAAAGCGTGGATTCTGCGAAAACTGCTGTATCCGATGGACGAAATCCAGGCCATGGAATTCCTGCTCGACAAAATGAAACAAACGAAGAACAACGCCGAGTTCTTCGATCTGATGCGCCGCGGCGGCTGAGGCGGCCAGCAGGACGAAATCTGTCATAATTGCGCGTTTGCCAAGTACCGGGTAGCGCGGCGCCACGAGCGAGACGGCGCGCGCAGGCCGGCGGCTAGCTCCCTTTTCAAGGAACCGACATGAAACCTGGAATCCACCCCGAATACCGCGACGTCTGCTTTCTCGACCTGTCCACCGGATCGAAAATCGTCATCGGCTCGACCGTGCAAACGCGCGAAACCATCAAGCTCGACGACGGCCGCGAATTGCCGCTGTACAAAGTCGAAACCAGCGCCGAATCGCACCCGTTCTACACCGGCACGCAAAAAAGCGTCGACACTCTGGGCGGACGTGTGGAGAAATTCCGCCAGAAATTTGCCAAGGCAACGGGCAAGGCCTGAGAGAGTCTTCCCGCAAGCCCCAATCCCTCAATCCCTCACCTCGCGGGTTCGTTTTCGACCCGTCGGACATCGACCCAACGGGCAGCGCGGCTGCCCGTTGTGGTTTGCAGCCACCGCATCGGCGTTCTCCTTCCATGAGTTCGGCGTTTTCGCACGGCCAAACCCGCAGACCCCCGGCACGTCCTGCGCTACGCCCCGGCGCTGTGGGCAAACTACCGCGCACGCTGTTGCTGCTGCTCTGTCTGGCTTACATTGTGCCGGGCTTCGTCGGCCGTGACCCTTGGCGCTCCGACGGCCTGGGTTTCGTGCTGATGTGGCAGATGGCACAGGGCCGTGCAGACTGGTTCCACCCGGTGCTCTACGGTGTGGCCATCCACGGCGGCTGGCTGACGCATTGGCTCGGCGCCTGGTCGATCCAGGCGCTGGGCGGTTGGATCGGCCCGGTGCTGGCGTCGCGCCTGCCCTTCATGGCGGCGCTGGCGGCGAGTATGTGGCTGACCTGGTCTGCGGCGTTGCACTTCGCCCGCCAGGACGCGGCCCAGCCGGTGGCACCGGCGTTCGGCCCGCCCATCGCCGCGACCGACTATGCCCGCGCCATCGCCGACGGCGTGCTCCTGACCTTGCTCGCCACCCTCGGCCTACTCGGCCGCGGCCATGAGGCCTCGACGCAGGTGCTGCAGCTCGTGGCGATCAGCGCCGTGCTCTACGGGCTGTCGCTCTACCCACGTCGGCCGTGGAAGTCGGCGGCGATACTGGCGCTGGCACAAATCGGCATGGCGCTGACCGCGGCGGGCTGGCTGGTCGTGCTGATCGGCGTCTTGCTGGCCGCGCTGTTGTGGCCGGATGTGCGCCGCGCACGGGGCGCAGCGCTCATCGCCGCCGCTGCCGGGTTGTGCAGCGGGTTGTGGGCCGAAGCAATGCTGGGCTGGCCGCTGCGCGGCCAATGGCCGGCGCTGCACACCTGGGGCGATTTTTTCCGTCTCGGCTTGTGGTTCACCTGGCCGAGCTGGCCACTGGCAGTCTGGGCGCTTTGGCGCTGGCGCGAGTCGCTGCGCGCCTGGCACTTGTTGCCCTCCTCGGCGCTGGCCCTGCTGGCGCTGCTCGGCGCGCTGGCACTGGGCAACAACGACAAGGTATTCCTGCTGGCGCTGCCGCCGCTGTCGATTCTCGCCGGCTTCGCCCTGCCGGTGATGCGCCGCGCCGGTCTGGCGGCGATCGACTGGTTCGCGGTGCTGTTTTTCAGCCTGCTCGCCGTGGGCGTATGGGTGATGTGGTTGGCGATGCTCGTGGGCTGGCCGCCCAAGCCCGCGGCGAACATCGCCCGGCTGGCTCCGGGTTTCGCCCTGCATCTGGACGCACCGGCCGTTGCCGTGGCGCTGTTGGCCACCGCGGCGTGGACCGCGATCGTCGTCTGGCGCACCGGTCGGCACCGCCATCCTTTGTGGAAGGGCATGGTCCTGTCTGCCGGCGGCGTGACCCTGGTCTGGGTGCTGGTGGGCACGCTGTGGATGCCGGTGCTGAACTACGCCAGCACCTACCGCCAGGTCGGCGACGATGTGGCGCGCGTGGTGCGCAGTACCGATGACTCGTCGATGCGCGCCGCGTCCACCTGCCTGCAACCGTCGGGCATCGACTTGACGACGCAGGCGCTCATCGGCTACTGGAGCCGGCTCGATTTTGCCGCCGCACCGGCAGCACGCTGCGCGTTTGCGCTGGGGTCGGCAGCGCCGCAGCCTGCCGCGCAATGGCGCCTGCTGTGGCGCGGCGGCCGACCGGGAGAACGCGACGAACCGCTGTTGCTCTACCAGCGGCTCGCCCCTGCGGCGCGATGAGTCGGCGTGTGGGATGCAGCAGTTGCAGGCGCTGATGCGGTTGGCGCTGAGCGTGCTCATCGGCCAGCTCGCCACCATTGGTTTTGGCGTCGCCGACACGGCCATGCTCGGGCATTACGCCAGTGTCAGCAGTCTGGCGACGCTGGCGATCGGGCAGGCGATCTACATCACCTTGTCGATCGCGCTGTCCGGGGTGACACAGGCGCTGCTGCCGGTGATCGGGCGCAGCCACGGCGCCGATGCGCCGCTGCAAGTCGGCGCCTGGTTTCGCCAGGGACTGTGGCTGAGCGCGGGGCTGAGCGTGGTCGGCATGGGAATTTTGCTGTGGCCACAGCCCTTGCTGGCGTTGACCGGGCAGCGGCATGACCCGGCAGTCGATGCCTACCTCGCCGTTCTCACCCTCGGCCTGCCGGCGGCGCTGGCATTTCGGGCCCACGCCGCCTTCATCCAGGCGATTTCCAAGCCGATGCTCACCACCACGCTGCAGCTCGGCGGCCTGCTGGCGAAATTGTTGCTCAACGCGGCGTTTCTCCTGCCAGGCATCGGGCTTGGGCGCGCCCTGTCTGTCGAGGGTGCGACGGCTTGCGCCTTGGCCACCGTGCTCACGCAGTACGGTTTGCTCGGCATGGCGCTGTGGCAGCACCGCAGCAGCGATGCCTTGCGGCCGTATGCCGCGTTGTCGCGCTGGAGCCGACCGCAGTGGCGCGCCCTGGCGCATTTGCTGCGCCTGGGCCTGCCGATCGGTTTGAGTCTGCTGGTCGAAGTCTCGGCGTTCACCTTCATGGCGCTGTTCATCGCTCGGCTGGGTCACACCGTGCTCGCCGCGCATCAAATCACCGCCAATTTCGCCACGGTGCTCTACATGTTGCCGCTGTCGCTGTCCATCGCCACCAGCGCAGTGGTGGCGCAGCATCTGGGCGCAGGGCAAAGACAGGCGGCGCGGCGCACGGCGTTCAGCGGCGTGAGCGCAGCAGCGCTGCTCTCGGTTGCCGTGGGGCTGGTGGTGTTGTTCGCCCGCCGGCAGATCATCGCCTGGTACACCAGCGATGCCCAGGTGCAGGCCGTGGCCATGCAGCTATTTGTTTTCATTGCCTTGTACCAAGTGTTCGACGCAATCCAGGCCAGCAGTGCGTTCGTCTTGCGCGCCTACCATGTGGTGGCGCTGCCCAGCGCGCTCTACGCCCTGTCGCTGTGGGGCATCGGCCTGGGTGGCGGCTACGTCCTGGGTTTCGACGTCCTGGGCACGACGCCGCAGGCTCTGCGCGGCGCCGCTGGATTCTGGATGGGCAACACCACCGGGCTGGCGCTGGCGGCGAGTTGTTTTGCCCTGCTGCTGTGGCGTGCTGCGCGCGCGCCGTAGCCGCCCGCGCCCGGCAGCGACCCTGCCCCGCGCCGATAAGAGGGGACGGCGGGTTCAGCCTTGCGCCGTGCGCAGCCCCTTGGTCCAGGCTTCCATCGCCTCGTTGGCGGGAGCCATCGGCGCTTCGAGGAAGGAGATGACGAATTTGTCGCCCATGTCGGCGATGCCGATCGAGCGCGGGCGCACGGCCAGCACCATCGGGTTGGGCAAGGCGATGCCAAAGCAGAAAATCACCTCGGCCGCGGCTTTGATGTCCGGCGCGATCGTGCCGCCGATGCGCGAAGTGTGTTCGTAATGATCGAACACGGCGATGAATTTGACCTGCGGGTTCGCCGCGATTTTGGCCTTGAAATATTCGACGACGTCGGCAACCGTCTTGTACGGTGTTTCCGATTTGGCGAATTCGGCGACGTAAACCGGGTATTTTTCCTGCAACAGCGTTTGTTTCATGGGAACTCCAGCGGGTTGATCGGGCCACTGCCTGCCGCCTCACGGCAGGAGCGGTGAGAAGTTGAGCAATTTACTCGGATCAACACATTCCGATGTCCACATCGGTCAATTTTTGCTTCAGACCGCTTCCAGCGCTTCGATGCGCTCGCCGAGTTCCAGCC
>JBFXEK010000145.1:0-5103 GCA_050180155.1 Thiomonas sp.
CCATCAGCCGCTGCCCAGGGTCGAACAGGTGCAGCTGCGGCAGCCGCGCGCGCGGCCGGCACACCGCCTCGGTGGGAGCCTGCACCAGCGCATGTCCGCTGGCCACGGTCTGGCCGTGCTGGTTGACCGCCAGGCAGTCGAAGCGGATGCGGTGGCCGTCGGCGAACTTTTCCCGTGCCGTCACACTCACCGTCACCGTATCGCCCAGCGCCACCGGCGCCTGAAAGTCCAGCGTCTGTTCGAGGTAGACGGTGCCCGCTCCGGGCAGCTCGGTGCCCAGCAGATTCGACAGCAGCGCACCGAGCCACATGCCGTGGGCGACGACGTGGTGAAACGGCGTGCTGCGGGCGAATTCGTCGTCGATGTGCGAGGGGTTGGCGTCGCCGGACATCACGGCGAAGGTGGCGATGTCGGCGCGGCTCAAGGTGCGCTGCAGCCGGGCGCTGTCGCCGACGGCGATCTGGTCGAAGGGGCGGTTGCACAAAAGTTCGCTCATCGTGGGTTCCGGGTGAAGTCAACGTTGCAGCACGTAATCGCCGGGGGCGGGAGCCAGCGGTGGGTAGGCCACGCTGCCGCAGGGCGGCGGCGCCACTTGCTCGCCACTGCCCTTGGCCAGCAACCACTGGTGCCAGCGCGGCCACCACGAGCCGTCTTCGGCCTGCGCCAGTTGCACCCAGTGGTCGGGATCGACGTACGGGCGCCCGCCGGGATGCGTCGCCCAGCGGTAGTGGCGGCGCGGGTGCCCGGGCTCGCTGACGATGCCGGCGTTGTGCCCGCCGCTGGTGAGCACGAAGGTCACTTCCGATTCGGCCAGCAGATGGATTTTGAACACCGATTTCCACGGCGCGACGTGGTCGCTCTCGGTGCCGACGACGAACCACGGCACGGCGACGTTCTCCACCGCCACCGGCCGGCCGTCTACCTTGTAATGCCCTTCGGCCAGCGCGTTGCGTAGGTAGAGGTTGCGCAAATACTCGCTGTGCATGCGGTAGGGCATGCGCGTGGCGTCGGCGTTCCACGCCATCAGGTCGTTCATCGGCAGGCGCTCGCCCATGAGGTAGTCGCGCATCATGCGCGACCAGATCAAGTCGGAGGAGCGCAGCATCTGGAAGGTGCCGGCCATTTGCGTCGTGTCCAGATAGCCCTGCGACCACATCAGGTCTTCGAGAAAGCTGATCTGGCTCTCGTCGGTGAACAGCGTGAGCTCGCCGGCCTCGGTGAAGTCGGTCTGCGCGGCGAACAGGCTGACGCTGGCCAGGCGCTCGTCGCCGCGGCCGGCCAGCGCGGCGGCGGCGATCGCCAGCAGCGTGCCGCCCAGGCAGTAACCCACGGCGTGGATTTTGCGCTGCGGCACGATGGCGCCCACGGCGTCGAGCGCGGCCAGCGGGCCTTGGCGCAGATAGTCGTCCATGCCCAGGTCGCGGTCGTCGGCACCGGGGTTTTTCCACGACACCATGAACACCGTGTGACCCTGGTCGACCAAAAATTTCACCAGCGAGTTGTGCGGCGACAGGTCGAGGATGTAGTACTTCATGATCCACGCCGGGATGATGAGCACCGGCTCGGCGTGTACCTTTGGTGTGGCCGGGGCGTACTGGATCAGTTCCATCAGCCGGTTGCGCAGCACCACTTTGCCGCGAGTCACCGCCACCTCGTGGCCGGGGCGGAATTGCTCGGTGCCCGCCGGTGGCCGCTTGTCGAGCAGGCGCTGCAGGTCGTCCTGCCAGTTGCGCAGCCCTTGCAGCAGGTTCATGCCGCCGGTGGCGGCGGTGCGTTCGAGCACCTCCGGGTTGGTCCAGAAAAAATTGCCCGGCGACAGCATGTCCATCCACTGCCGCGCCATGAAGGCGACGACCTGCTCGTGGTGCGGCGAAACGCCGCGCACGCCGCGCGCAGCGGCATCGACCAGTTGCTCGCGCAGCAAAAAGCGCTGCACCATCAGGCTGAACGGCAATTGCTGCCACTGCGGCGCGGCAAAGCGTCGGTCGCTCGCCGGCGGGGTGATGCAGGCGTGCAGCGGGGCGCTGCTGCCGCGCAGCGCGTGCGCGCCGGCTTCGGCGGCGTAGCGCAGCCATTGCCCTTGCAGATCCAGCGCCAGCGCCGCCAGGCTGGCCTGCTTGCCCGGCGAGGAGGCCAGGTGCATCGCCCAGTCGGCGAACGCCAGCCCGATCGCCGCCGGCGACAGCCCGAGCGTGGTCTTGGCCGCCAGCGCGTGCACCGCGCGGTCGATCAGGTCGCGCAGCCCCTGGTCGCGGTCGGGCGGGCGTTGCGTGACCGCCGGCGCAGATGGCAGCGGCGGGGGCAGCGGCGCAGGCGGCGGCACGGCGGTCTGCGCCGGTTCGGCAGGCGTGGCTGGCGCGGCTGCCGCCGAGGCAGCGAGCTTGAGCGCCGGGCGCGGCGCCGCCTTCGGGGGTAAAGCCGCGCCGGATGCAGCGCGGCGGCGGGACTGACGCTCGGTCATGGGAGCACTCCAGCAAAGTTCGGATCATTGGAATGTGGCACTGCAGCATCCTCCTTGATGTGTGTCAAGCCCCGCAGGTCACCGCATATTGCCCGCGATGCCGTATGCAACACGGCACCCCGCGCGGAGGACTGCGGCTGCTGGGGCAAAATAGCATCCCTGGATGAAACTACGAGAAAGTCGGTCATGCGCGTCACGGTCATTGGTGCGGGGTACGTCGGTCTGGTCACGGCCGCTTGTTTTGCCGACGTCGGCAACCGGGTGACGTGCATCGAGCGCGATCCCGTGCGGCTGGCGGCGCTGCGCGAACGCGCCGAAGTGCCGTTCTACGAGCCGGGCCTGAGCGATCTGGTGCGGCGCAACATCGAGCAGGGGCGGCTGCGTCTGGCGCCCAGTATCGCCGAGGGGCTGCCGGGGTCGCAGGTGTGTTTCAT
Source organism: Thiomonas sp. (assembly GCA_050180155.1). Taxonomy (GTDB): domain Bacteria; phylum Pseudomonadota; class Gammaproteobacteria; order Burkholderiales; family Burkholderiaceae_C; genus Thiomonas. The sequence continues at coordinate 2,896 of JBFXEK010000145.1, forward strand.
CGCCGTGGGCACACCGTCGCTGCCCGACGGTCAGGCGGACTTGTCGCAGGTCGAAGGCGCGGCGGTGGAAATCGGCCAGGCGATGGACGGCCCGCTGGTGGTGGTGCAGAAGTCCACCGCGCCGGTGGGCACCATCGCCAGGGTGCGCGCGCTGGTGCAGGCCGAGCTCGACCGCCGCGGCGTGAATCATCGCCTCGGGCTGGTGAGCAACCCCGAGTTCCTCAAGGAGGGCACGGCGATCGAGGACTTCACCCGCGGCGACCGCATCGTACTCGGCAGCGACGACCCGCAGGCCATCGCCACCATGCGCGAGCTGTACCGGCCGTTCAACCGCAACCACGAAAAAATCATGGTGATGGACGCCGCCAGCGCCGAGCTGACCAAATACGCCGCCAACGCCATGCTGGCCACGCGTATTTCGTTCATGAACGAACTGGCGCGCATCGCCGAGGCGGTGGGCGCGGACATCGAACAGATCCGCAAGGGCATCGGCGTCGATCACCGCATCGGCAGCCACTTTCTCTACGCCGGTGCCGGCTACGGCGGCTCGTGCTTTCCCAAGGACGTCAAGGCGCTGGCGCACACCGCGCGCGAACTCGGCGTGCCCGCCGAGCTGGTGCAGGCGGTCGATGCCGTCAACCAGCGGCAGAAACAGCGGCTGTTCGAAAAAATCGCCAGCCACTACGCGGGCGCCCTGCAGGGCAAGACCATCGCCGTCTGGGGGCTGGCGTTCAAACCCAACACCGACGACATGCGCGATGCGCCCAGTCTGGATCTGATCACGGCCCTGCTGCATGCCGGCGCGCGGGTGCAGGCCTGGGACCCGGTGGCCGTGGACACCGCCCGCCGCCTGCTGCCGGCGCAACCTGCTCTGCTGTTCGCCCGCGACGCCGGCGCCGCGGTGCAGGGCGCCGACGCCCTGGCGGTGATCACCGAGTGGCACGCCTTCCGCTCCCCCGATTTCGACCAGCTCGCCGCCACCCTGCGCGACCGCGTGGTGTTCGACGGCCGCAACATCTGGGAACCCGACGTGGTGCGCGCTGCGGGCATGCAGTATTACGGCATCGGCCGCGGCTGAAGCACACAGCGTTTGCCTGCGCAGGGCAGCGCGTTCACGGCGCCGGCACGATCTGCTTGCCGTAGGGGAAAAACGCTAGCGCGGCGAGCTTGACGTGCTGCAGCGCGAACGGAATGCCGATGATGGTCAGCGCGCACAGCACGGCCGAGGCCAGATGGCCCAGCGCCAGCCACCAGCCGAACAGCAGGGCCCAGATCAGGTTGCCCAGCGCGCTCAGCCCGCTGCCCAGGGCGCCCGACGGCTTGTCCACCACCATGCGGCCGAACGGCCAGAAACTGAACGCACCGAGGCGAAACGCCGCGATCGCCCACGGAATGCCGACGACGGTCAAGGCGCACAGCAGCGCGGTGAGCCACCACGCCAGTCCCATGACCAGGCCGCCGAGGAGGAACCAGAGGATGTTGCCGATGAGTCGCATGCACGCTCCGCGTCGCTGAACTGCCGCTATTTTGCGGCAGCGCGTGGCTGGCCCGCGGTTTGCAACGACAGGGGCAGGAACCCCGCCCGGCGGCGCACAGCGGCGAGCCACGCGACTGTGGTCCCGCGGAGTGCGTCAAACCTCCGGCGGCGGGAAGAAAAAACGTCAGGAAACCGTCGCCATCATGTCGTCCTCTGCCTTGCCCGATCCGCTGAGCTTGAGCGAACTGCTGCGCGTGGCCGGCGGCCTGATCGCCGTCGTCGCGCTGTTCCTTGCCGCGATCTGGCTGCTCAAGCGGCTGCAGCCGGGGCAGCGCGCTGCTGCTGGCCCGATCCGCGTGCTGTCCACGCTGCACCTGTCGCCGCGTGACAGGCTGCTGCTGGTGCAGGTGGGGACGCAACAACTGCTGCTCGGGTCGAGCGCGCAGGGCTTGCATTGCCTGCACGTGCTGCCCGAGCCGGTGACCGCGCCGCCGGCTCCCGGCGCGGGCGGCGGTTCGACGCTGCCGGCAGGCTTTGCCCAGTGGTTGCAGCGCGCCGTCGAACAACGCAACAGGAGCACGCCGTGAGCGCCGCGACTTCCGCTATGCGGGGTCGGCGCCCGTGGCCGCTGCTGCCGGCGGCGCTGGCCGCGGTGCTGTGGCTGGTGCCGCTGCATGCCGGGGCGCAGGCGTTGCCGGCGTACACCGCCACCCCGGCGGCGGGCGGAGGCA
>JBFXEK010000146.1:0-5091 GCA_050180155.1 Thiomonas sp.
CGCGCTCACCGGGCTGGCCAACCGCACGCTGTTCGAAAAACACCTCGAAGACGCCATCGCCGTGGCCCCGCCGGGCCAAGGGTTTGCCGTGCTGTTCATCGACCTGGACCGCTTCAAGCTGATCAATGACGCGCTGGGCCACGGCGTGGGCGACCGCGTGCTGATCGAAACCGCGCAGCGGCTGGTGCAACTGGCCCGGCCGAACAACACCGCGGCGCGCTTCGGCGGCGACGAATTCCTGCTCCTCGCGCGCGACGCGCACGACCTGGCGCAGGCCATGCGGCTGGCGGCGCAAATCCAGGGCAAACTCAGCGAGCCGATGCAGCACGCCGACCGCACGGTGCAATTCAGCAGCAGCATCGGCGTGGCGGTGTATCCGCAGCACGGGCGCACCAGCGCCGAGTTGCTCGGCCGCGCCGATGCCGCGATGCACGAGTCCAAAGTGCTCGGCCGCAACCGCGTCGAGGCCTTTTCCGCGGCGCTGCAGTCGCGCATCGAGCGTCGCTCGCAACTCGAAGAGGAGCTGCGTGCGGCGATCGCCCACCGCCGCTTCGACGTGCATTTCCAGCCGGTGTGGGCGCGCAAACAAAACTTGCTGCTGCTGGACGAAACCGCCTGTGTCGAAACGCTGCGCAGCCACTACGACATCGTCGGCGTCGAGGCGCTGGCGCGATGGACGCGCGGCAACGGCGAGCGCGTGCCGCCCGACGAATTCATCGCCATCCTCGCCGACTGCGGCCTGCTCGACGCCTTCGGCCCGGTGATGCTGTCGATCGCGCTGGAAAGCTTCGCCCGGCTGCGCAAAGAGCAGGGCTTCGGCGGCACGCTGGCGTACAACGTGTCGCCGCGGCAGCTGCACGTCAACTCGTGCGTGCCGTGCGTGTACGACGTCACCGAACAATACGGCGTGCCGCGCGACCGGCTGATCCTCGAACTCACCGAAAACGTCGAAATCGAGCACAACCCCGACCTCGTCGCCGTGCTCGACGGCTTTCGCCGCATGGGCGTGCAGCTCTCGCTCGACGATTTCGGCGTGGGTTACTCCAACCTCGGCTACCTCACGCGGCTGCCGGTGACGCAGATCAAAATCGACCGTGCCATCGCCGCCGGGGTGAGCACCGACCGCTTCAAGGCGGCCATCGCCCGCGCCACCCTGACCATGGCGAAGACACTGGGAATCGAAGTCGTCGCCGAAGGCGTGGAAACCGCCGCCGACCTGCTGTGGATGGAACGCGCTGGCTGCCCGATGATCCAAGGCTGGGTGTTCTCCCGCGCGCTCAACGTGCAGCAAATGCTCAATCTGCTGCGCCAGCTGAGCGAATCGGGTGAATCGGGCGAAGCAGCGCGCTGAGCCTCGCGCCGGCAGCCGGCCAAGTCACTGCTGCGGGCGCAGCTCGCGGCGCAAAATCTTGCCCACCGGGGTTTTGGGCAGCTCGGTGCGGAACTCGATGTATTTCGGCCGTTTATAGCCCGTGAGCTGCTCGTGCAGAAAGTCGCGCAACTGCGCCTCGGTGAGCGCCTCATCCTTTTTCACCACGAACAGCTTGACCGCCTCGCCCGATGCCGCGTCGGGCACGCCGACCGCCGCGGCTTCGAGCACGCCGGGGTGCATCACCGCCACGCCTTCGACCTCGTTGGGGTAGACGTTGAACCCCGACACCAGAATCATGTCCTTCTTGCGGTCGACGATGGTGACGTAGCCGCGGTCGTCGATCACGCCGATGTCGCCGGTGCGCAAAAAGCCGTCGGCGGTGAACGCCTTGGCGGTTTCGTCCGGCCGGTTCCAGTAGCCGCGCATGACCTGCGGGCCGCGCAGCGCGATTTCGCCGGGCTGGCCCGGCGGCACGTCGTTGCCGGCGTCGTCGACCAACTTGAGCTCGGTCGACGGCAGCGGCATGCCGATGGTGCCGGTGTAGCGGTCGGTGTCGGTGGGATTGCAGATCGCCGACGGCGACGTCTCAGACAGCCCGTAGCCCTCGCAGATCGGGCAGCCGGTGCGCTGCAGCCAGCGCTGCGCCACGGCCTCCTGCACCGCCATGCCGCCGCCGACGCACAGCTTGAGCGTACGCCAGTTCACGCGGTCGAAATCGGGGTGGTTGAGCAGGCCGTTGAACAGCGTGTTGACCGCGGGAAACGAATGCAGCTCGTATTTCGCCAGTTCCTTGAGCGTGGCCTGCAGGTCGCGCGGGTTGGGAATGAGGATCATCATCCCGCCCTCGTATGCGCTGAGCATCATGATCACGGTGAAGGCGAAAATGTGATAGAGCGGCAGCGCGCAAATGGTGTTGAGCTGCGTGGCTTCGGGCAGTTGCTTGAGCGCCGGTGAATACCACGCCGCGGACTGCACGATATTGGCGACGATGTTGCGGTGGGTGAGCGTGGCCCCCTTGGCCACCCCGGTGGTGCCGCCGGTGTACTGCAGCAGCGCCACGTCGTCGGCGCCGATCTGCGGCGCGGCAAACGTCAGGCCACTGCCCGCGCGCACGGCCTGGCTCCAGCGCACGTGGCCAGGCAGCGACCAGCGCGGCACCAGCCGTTTTTTGTGCCGCACCACGTAGTTGACGATGGCCCCGAGCGGGAATCCCAACGTCTCTCCCATGCTCGCCACCACGACGTGCCGCACCGCTGTGCGGTCGATCACCTGCTGCAGCGTGTGGGCGAAGTTTTCCAGGATGACGATGGCCACCGCGCCGCTGTCTTTGAGCTGGTGCTCCAGCTCGCGCGGGGTGTACAGCGGGTTGACGTTGACCACCACCAACCCGGCGCGCAGCACGGCAGCCACCGCCACCGGATATTGCGGCACGTTGGGCATCATCAGCGCCACCCGGTCGCCCGGCTTGAGCCCGAGCGACTGCAGGTACGCCGCAAACGCCGTGCTCTGCTGCCCCCATTGTGCGTAGCTGGTGCGGTGCCCCATGAAGGCAAACGCGGGGCGCGCGGCGAACGCGGCGAAACTGCGTTCGAGCAGAGCGCCGGTGTGGGCAAAAAGATCGGGGTCGATGTCCGCTGGCACGCCTGCGGGGTAATTCGCCAGCCAGATCCGCTGCATAGTCTGTCTCCTGCGGTGTCGTTGATCGTGCGCGCCGACAAAAAAGCACGGCCGTTCGATTTTCGGAACATAGCCGATTCGGCGCGTTTCGGCTAGAGCCCGCGCCAACTCGCGCCACCCCCGCCGCCTGATCAGCGCGCCGTTTGCGCCGCCTGCTGGCCGCCGCCGGCCGGCTCCGCGGCGGCCCCCAGGCGGTTGCGCAACGCGGCGATACGCGCCATCGCCGCGTCCTTGTTGCTCACCTTGGGCTGGCCGCTTTGCATTTCGGCGATGAAGCGGCTGGGGCTGCGCGCCGCGGCGCCGCGTCCCTGCTTGCGTTTCTGGCACCAGCTCAACACCAGGGTCTGCTGCGCCCGCGTCACGCCGACATACATCAGCCGGCGCTCTTCCTCCAACGCGCTGGCCGTCAGCGGCCGGTCTTCGGTGAAAAACGGCAGCAGCCCTTCCTCGCAGCCGGCAAGGATGACATGCGGCCACTCCAGCCCCTTGGCGGCGTGCAGCGTGCACAGCGTCACGGCGTCGCGCTGCTCGCCGCGCTCCTGCAACTGGGTGATGAGCGAAATGGTCTGCGCGATCTGCGTCAGGCCGACCTTGTCCTCCTCGGCCTTGCGCTCGATCCAGCCGCAGAAGTCGTCGACGTTTTTCCAGCGCTGCTCGGCTTCGCGCGGATTGTCGGCCTGTTCCTCGATCCAGGCGCGGTAGCCGATGGTCTCCAGCAGTTCGCGCAGCAGCTCGCCCGCCGGGGCGGTGCGCGCGCGCCACTCGATGTCGTGCAGCAGACGGCCGAACTCGCGCAGGTGATCGGCGGCGCGCGCGCCCACCGCCGCAGGCATGGAGTCGCGGAACAGCGCCTCGAATAGCGACACTTTCCATTGCCCGGCGAAGCTGCTCAGCGCCGCCAGGGTCTGCGGCCCGATGCCGCGGCGCGGCGTGGTCACGGCGCGCAAAAACGCCGGGTCGTCGTCGGCGTTGGCCAGCAGCCGCAGGTAGGCGCAGACGTCCTTGATCTCGGCGCGGTCGAAAAAACTCTGCCCGCCGCTGACCACGTACGGAATATTGGCGCGGCGCAGCGCCTGCTCCAGCGGGCGCGACTGGTGGTTGGCGCGGTAGAGCACGGCGATGTGCGCCAGCTCGGCGTTGCGCCCGCTGCGCAGCGCCTGGATGCGCGCGGCCACCATCTGCGCCTCCTCGTCCTCGTTCTGCGCGGCGCGCACTTCCACCGCCTCGCCCTCGCCGCGCTCGCTCCACAGGCTCTTGGGGTAGAGCTTGGGGTTGCTTTGGATGATGGCGTTGGCCGCGCGCAGGATGGCGTTGGTCGAGCGGTAGTTCTGCTCCAGCTTGATGACTTCGAGCTGCGGCCAGTCGGTCTGCAGCCGCTTCAAATTGTCCAGCGTCGCGCCGCGCCAGCCGTAGATGCTCTGGTCGTCGTCGCCCACCGCGGTGAAGCGGCCCTTGTCACCCACCAGCAGCCGCAGCAGGTCGTACTGCGCGGCGTTGGTGTCCTGGTATTCGTCGACCAGCAGGTAGCGCAGCTTGTCCTGCCAGTGCGCGCGCACGTCGGCGTGCTGTTGCAGCAGGGTGACGGGCAGCCAGATCAGGTCGTCGAAATCGACCGCCTGATACGCCTGCAGCATGTCGGCGTAGCGCGCGTACACCTTGGCGGCGACGCGCTCGTCGTCGTTCTGCGCCGCGCGCGCCGCCTGCTCGGGGGTGAGCATGGCGTTTTTCCACAAGCTGATGGTCCACTGCCAGCGGCGGGCGGTGGCGTTGTCGGTGGTGGCCCCGGCGTCGCGCAGCAGGCCGGTGACGTCGTCGGCGGCGAGGATGGAAAACTGCGGCTTGAGCCCCAGCGCCTGCCCGCTTTCGCGCAGCATGCGCACTCCCAGCGCGTGGAAGGTGGAAATCGCCAGCTTACCGGCCACGCCACGCTGGTCCACCAGTTGTGCCGCGCGCTCGCGCATCTCGGCCGCGGCCTTGTTGGTGAAGGTGATGGCGGCGATCTGCTCGGGCTGCAGCCCGGCACGCAGCAGGCGGGCGATTTT
>JBFXEK010000147.1:0-5086 GCA_050180155.1 Thiomonas sp.
GTAGTGCGGCAGCCGCTGGCGCAAGGCTTGGCGCAGCGCCGCGACATCGGGCACTGCCGCACCGGGCGCGGGCACGACGTAGGCGACCAGCCGGGCGTCACCGGCGGCCAGGGTGTGCGTGCTCAGCGCGCAGTCGCCGACGCCGGGTTGCGCGCGCAGCGCGGCATCGATTTCCGCCGGCTCGATGCGGTAGCCGCGCAGCTTGAGCTGGTGGTCGATCCGCCCGAGGTGTTCGAGCTGGCCGTCGCTGCGCCAGCGGCCGAGGTCGCCGGTTTTGTACAGCCGCGCGCCGGGTTCGGTGCCCAAGCCGTCGGCGACGAAGCGTTCGGCGCTGAGCTGCGGCCGGTCGAAATACCCTGACGCCACCCCGGCGCCGCCGATGTGGATTTCGCCGGGAAAGCCGATCGGGCAGGGCTGACCATGGGGGTCGAGCACGTGAATCCGCGTGTTGGCGATGGGCCAGCCGATGGCGATGGGCTGCTGCGGCTGCACCCGCCAGCAGCTCGACCACACCGTGGTTTCGGTCGGGCCGTACAGATTCCACACCGCGGCGCAAGCCGCCAGCAGCCGCGGCGCCAGATCGGCTGGCAGGGCTTCGCCGCCGATCCAGGCGCGCAAGCCTGGCGCGCCCGTCCACCCGCTGTCGAGCAGCAACCGCCAGGTCGACGGCGTGGCCTGCAGCACCGTGGCAGCGCTGCTTTGCAGCAGTTCGCGCAACGCGGCGGGGTCGCGCACCTGCGCGGCGTCGGCGAGCACGACGCGCGCGCCGACGTACAGCGGCAGCAGTAATTCGAGCACGGCGATGTCGAACGACAGCGTGGTCACCGCCAGCAGCACGTCACCTGCGTCCAGCCCCGGCGTGCGCGCCATGCTGTACAGCAGATTGGCCACGGCGCGGTGCGGCACGAGCACGCCCTTGGGCCGCCCGGTCGAGCCGGAGGTGTAGATGAGGTAGGCGGGGTCCCCGGGCCGGGGGTCGCGCTGCGGGTCGGGGGGCAAGGCCGTGGTGCGTTGCACACCGGCGAGTTCGGCGCTGTCCAGAGCGAACTGCGGCACGCCGGCTGCGGCCAGCAGCGGCAGCAGCGCGGTTTCGGTAAGGATGGCGCGCAGCCGGGCGTCGGCAGCCATGTCGAGCAGCCGCAGCGGCGGAAACGCCGGGTCCAGCGGCACGTAGGCGGCACCGGCGTGCAGCACGCCGAGCAGCGCAGCGAGCAGATCGGTGTGGCGCTGCAGGCACAGGCCGACGCGGTCGCCGCGGCCGATGCCATGTTGCCGCAGCAGTTGCGCAATGCCCAGCGCGCGGGCGTGCAGTTCGGCGTAGCGCAACTGGCGGCCGCGGCCGTCGCTGACGGCGATGCGCCCGCGCCGCTGTGCTGCGTCGGTTTGTAGCAGCTGCGGCAGGGTGTGGTGCAGCGGCGCGGCGGTGTCTTGCGTGGCGTTCCATTGGGCGAGCAGCGCGCGTTGCGCCGGGGTGGGCAGGGCGTGCGCGTGCAGCGGCAGGTCGGGCTGCGCGAGCAGGCTGGAGCACAGCTGCACGTAACTGTCGAGCAGGTGCTGCGCGGTTTCGGCGCGGAACAGGTCGGTGGCGTATTCGAGGTGGATGCGCTGGCTGAACTCGGTATCGATGTGCAGCGACAGGTCGAACTGCGCGGCGACGCGCTCATAGTCGAACGCGGCGTAGCTGAACGGCACTTGCGCGCGCTCGCCCAGCGGGGCGTTGAGCACGTTGAACAGCACCCGCACCAGCCCCGGCGGCACGTCGGCACGGCGCGCTTGCAGGCGTTCGACCACCTCGTCGAACGGCGCATCCTGGTGCGCGTACGCTTGCAGTGCGGTGTCGCGCACCTGCGCGACGAAGTGGCGGAAGGTTTGATCGAGTTCGACCGTGTTGCGCATCACCAGGGTGTTGACCAGGGTGCCGACCAATGGCTCGGTGGCGGCGTGCTGGCGGTTGGCGATGGGCGTGCCTACGGCGATGTCGCTGCTGCGGCACAGCCGCGCTAGCAGCACGTCGAAGGCGGCCAGCAACAGCATGAACGGCGTGACGGCATGATCGGTGGCGGCGTCGCGCAGCGCCTGCTGCAAGGCCGGCGGCAACGGCGTCACCAGGGTGCTGCCGCGCCCGCTCGGTGCTGCGGGGCGGGGAAAATCGACTGGCAGCGGCAGTTCGCTCAGGTCGTGCAGCCGTTGTGTCCAGTACGCCAGATGCGGCTGGCGCGCCGCGCTGGCCGCGGCGCTGCGCTGCCAGGCGGCGTAGTCGGCGTATTGCAGCGGCAGCGGCGGCAATGGCGCCGCTGCCTGCTCGCCGTCGCCCCGCAGCAGGCCGGCGTAGAGCTGCAGCGCGTCGCGCGACAGCACGGCCAGCGCCCAGTTGTCGGCGATGGTGTGGTGCAGCACCCAGAGCAGCACGTGATCGTCTGCGGCCAGTTGCATCAGGCACACGCGGTACAGCGGCGCGCGGCGCAGGTCGAAAGGCTGCGCGGTCAGCGCGGTGGCGGTCTGCCGCGCCGCGGCTTCGCGCGCCTGCGGCTCGAGCGCGCGCAGGTCCACGTGCTGCAACGGCGACGACAGCTCCGGCAGAATGACCTGCACCGGCTCGCCGTCCTGTAGCGCGAACTGCGTGCGCAGCGCTTCGTGGCGGGCGATGAGCAGCGTCAGCGCCCGTTCCAGCAACGCAGCGTCCAGCGGGCCGCGTAGCCGCAGCGGCGCGGTGACGTTGTACGCCACCGTTTCCGGATGGAATTGCTGGATCAGCCACATGCGCCGCTGCGACAGCGACACCGGCAGCGGTTTGCCGCGCGGCTGCGCGGTGATGGCCAGGTCGGTCGCCGTGGCGGGTTGCACGCGGTCGAGGTGCTGCGCCAGGTCGCGCAGCCGCAGGTGACTGAACAAGTCGGCCAGCGGCACGCTGCGCCCCAGCCGCGCCTGCAGCCGCGAGCGCACCTGGGTGAGGGTGAGCGAGTGCCCGCCGAGGTCGAAAAAATGGTCGTCGATGCCGAAATCGGTGGTCTGCAGCACCTCGCTCCAGATGGCCCACAGCAGCCGTTCGGTCGGGGTGTCTGGCGCGCGGCGGGGGGCATCGGGGACGTCGCTCAGCCGCTGCGGCGCGGGCAGCGCGCGTTTGTCGATTTTGCCGCTGGCGGTCAGCGGCAGCGCCGGCAGCGCCAGCCAGGCGGTGGGAACCATGTAGTGCGGCAGGCTGGTTTGCAGCATCTGCCGTAGTGCCTGCAGCGGGGTGTCGGCGGCGGCCGCGTGCAGCACGACGTAGGCGGCGAGCTCTTGCTCTCCGCAGTGTTGCGCGCTGTCCGCTGTCCAGGGCACGACCACGGCTTGCGCCACCGCGGGGTGGCGGCAGAGCTGGCGTTCGATGTCGCCGGGTTCGAGGCGAAAGCCGCGCAGTTTGATCTGGTCGTCGTTGCGGCCGACGATGTGCAACTGCCCTTGCGCCGACCAGTAGCCCAGGTCGCCGCTGCGCAACAGCCGCTGCCCCGGATGCCGCGGGTCGGCGACGAAACGCTCGGCGCTGAGCTCGAGCTGGCCGAGGTAGCCGCGCGCCACTCCGGCACCGGCGATGCACACCTCGCCGACGACGTCGAACGGCAGCAGCCGCAACCGGTCGTCGCGCACGTCGATGCGCAAATTGTCCACCGGGCGGCCAACCGGCAAGACGCCGGATGTGGGCGCCGCGGCAAAGTCGATGACATAGGCGCTGCTGTCTTCGGTGGCTTCGCTCGGGCCGTAGAAATTCATCAGCCGCGCCTGCGGCAGTGCGGCGTGAAACTGCGCGGCGAGCGCGGCGTCGAGTGGCTCGCCGCCGAACTGGATGACGCGCAGGCTGGTGCACGCCGGCAGCGCCGGGTCGTCGACCAGCGCGCGCGCCGTCGATGGCGCAAGCGTGAGGTGGGTGATGCCGTCGCGGAGGACGGTTTGCAGCAGCGCGGGCAGGTCGCGCTGCAGCCCCGGCGGCGCCAGATGCACCGCGGCGCCACACAGCAGCGGCAGGAAAAACTCCGACACCGAGGCGTCGAAACTGAGCGACGATTTTTGCAGCAGGCGGTCGTTCGCGCCAAAGTCCACCGCGCGCAGATTCCACAGTTTGTGGTTGACCACGGCGCGGTGCGTGAGCATCACTCCTTTAGGATGGCCGGTCGAGCCGGAGGTGAAAATCACCAGCGCCAGGTCGTCGGGGGTGCAATCAGTTTGGGGAGCGGCGCAGGGCGTCGGCGCGTCCAGCGCGGCGTCGAGCAGGTGCAGCGGCTGCGTGGCGGCGGCGTGCACCTTGGCGTGGAGTTCGGGCTGGGTGAGCACGACTTGCGCGGCAGTTTGCTGCAGGATGTCGCGCAAGCGCGATGGCGGCAGGTCGGCGTCGAGCGGCACGTAGGCGCCGCCGGCCTTGAGCACGGCCAGCAGGGCGACGACGAGCTGCAGGCGGCGTTCCATCAGCACCGGCACGTTGACGCCGCGGCGCACCCCGAGGGCGCGTAGGGTGTGCGCGAGATGGTTCGCGGCCCGATCGAGCTCGGCGTAACTCAGCCGCTCCTGGCCGCTGCGCACAGCGCAGGCCTGCGGCGTGCGCTGCGCTTGTGCGCTGACCAGCGCGTGCAGGAGGTGCGGCGGCCGCGGCTGCGGCAGCGGCTGCAACGCCAGCAGCGCGGCGCGTTCGCGCGGGCCGAGCAGGTCGAGGTCGTCGAGCGCGGCGTCGGGGCGGCAGAGCAGGGCGCGCAGGAGTCGATCCAGACGGTCACCGAGGTAGGCAGTGTGACGCAGCGCCGGGCTGGCGCGCGGGTCGAGCACCAGATCGACCGGCAGGTCGGCGCTATCGCCGTAGTGGCGGACATACGCGGCGATGGCGGCAAAGCCGGGGTGACCGCTGAACGGCGCGAAACGCAGCCGCGCCTGCCCGAGCGTGGCTTGCGGATCGAACGGCTCGAACGACACCATCAAATCGAAGTGCATTCCGGCAACGCCTTGGCGTGGCGCGACTCGCGCCAGGGTGCGATCCAGCGGGTATTGCTGGTGGCGCAGTATCTGCCGCGTGTGTTCGGCCAAGGTTTGCAGCAGCGCCGTCCACGACGTTTGCGCGATG
>JBFXEK010000148.1:0-5071 GCA_050180155.1 Thiomonas sp.
CGACGGCGTGACCGTCGGCGGCACGGCCTGAAGCCCGATGCGCAGCCTTCGCCCGGCTCAGCCGTGGCTCAGTCTGGCGGCCCACTCTTCGCCCAGTCTGCGTTACCTGACCACCTCGCCACCTCGAGCAGCGTTTCGGACATGACCGCTTCCTCTGCTGCCGCGGTGCGTCATCACCCGCTGTTGCGCTGGCTGCACGCCGCCGTGGCAGGCACGTATGCCACGCATGCTCTGCTGTTACTCCGGTTTCGCCCTGCTGCCGCTGCTGAGCCGGCTGGCAGCGTCGGCGCGCGGCTGGCCGGTGCATGACGCCGGCAGCGCCGCCGCGCTGTACCACGCCGTAGTGTTGCGCGACGGCAGCCTGCGCCGCTGTGGTCATGCCGCGCTCAGCGCACCTTCAACCCGGCGAGCTCGGGTTTGCGCACCGGCGGCTGCGGCTCGAGCGCCTGCAGCGCGACCAGCACCAGGCGGGCGACGAGCAAGTTGCGCACCGGCTTGCGGTCCGCTGGCACGACATACCACGGCGCCGCCACGGTCGACGTGGCCTGCAGCGCCTGGCTGTACGCCGTTTGATAGGCCTGCCAGTACTGCCGCTCCTGCAGATCGCTCGGGTCGAATTTCCAGTTTTTCAGCGGATTGTCGATGCGTTCCTGCAGCCGCTGCCGCTGCTCGTCGAAACTCAGGTGCAAAAAACATTTGACGATGGCCGTGCCGTTGTCGACGAGCATTTGCTCGAAATCGGCGATCTGACGCAAATATCGCTTCATTTCCCCGTTTTTGAGTTCGCCGTGCACGCGCCGGATCACCGGTTCCTCGTAATGGCTGCGGTTGAACACGCCGATGCAGCCCAGCGGCGGCACCTGCGCATGCACCCGCCAGAGATAGTCGTGGCGGCGCTCCTGCGGCGTGGGCACGCTGAACGACGCCGCGCGGATGCCCAGCGGGTTCACCCCGGTGAACACCGCCTTGGTCGTGCTGTCCTTGCCGGCCGAATCCATGCCCTGCAGCACCACCAACAACGCCTGTTCGCGGCGGGTGAACAGCAGGTCCTGGATGTCGCCGATCTGCGCGCGCAGCGTGGCCAGTTCGGCGTCGATCTGCTCCTTCGACGGGTCGCCAGGCAGGTCGAGCTGCGTGGCGCGGTCGCGCAGGTCGAACGCCGCGCCGGGTTCGACGCGCAGGCGGCGCAAGTCGGTCAAGGTCGCCATCGGTCCACGCTCAATTGCGCCCGCCCTGCTGCAGCGCGTCGAGATTTTTGCGCGCCCGCTCGTCGCCCTGCGCCGCCGCCTGGGTCCACCAGTACCGCGCCTTGTCCATGTCCTGCAGCTTGCCCAGCCCGCGCCAGTAGAGCACGCCGAGGTTGAATTGCGCCGCGGCGTCGCCCTGTTCGGCAGCGCGCTGGTACCACGCCGCCGCCTGGGCGTAATCCTGCGGCGTGCCGCGGCCCAGCGCCAGCAGCGTCGCCAGTTCGCGCTGCGCCGCCAGCAGATTCATTTCCGCCGCCTTGCGCAGCCAGACCACGGCCTGCGCCTCGTCCTGCGCCACCCCCTGCCCGGCCAGCAGCACGTGGGCGTAGCGGTAACACGCTTCGCGGTGCCCCTGGTGCGCGGCCAGCGAAAACATCTGCGCCGCCCTGGGCAGATCGGCCGGGCCGCCACGCCCAGTCTGCAAAAAAATGCCCAGATTGCACTGCCCGCCGGCGTCTGCCGCCTCGGCGGCGCGCGCGTACCACGCCCGCGCCTGCGCGTCGCTGCGCGGCACGCCGCGGCCGTGCTCGTACAAAAACCCCAGCCCGTTCATCGCCCGCGCCAGACCGGCCTGCGCTGCCTGCTGCCACAGCGCCAGCGCCTGCGTGTCGTCTTGCGGCACGCCATGGCCGTGCACGTACAGCCAGCCGAGGTTGTATTTGGCCCCCGCCGAGCCCTGGTCGGCGGCTTTGCGGTACCACTGCGCGGCGTGGACGAAATCGTTGCGGTCGTGGTAATGCGCGCCCAGCCACTCCTGCGCGGTGACGTCGCCCGAGCGCGCCAGCGCTTCGAGCGGGTGTTGCGTTTCGCTGAAATCGAGGTGTTGCGGCGGCTCGGTGTGTGCGCCCAGATCGGGTTGGGGAGACGGTGCGGAGTTCATCGGGCTATTCGTTCGCTTCGCTCGCAGCATACCTTGCGCCTGCGCCGCACCAGGTCAAGGCAGCCAGCGTTTGATCAGCCCTGCGGCAGGCGGCAGCGCAGCCGACGCGGCAGGTGGCGGCAACTGCCGCTGTAGGCTGTGCTGCAACAGTTGCCGCAGCCCGGGTTTGCCGGCCTGCGACCACAGCACGGTACACACCGGTTTGGCGAATTCGCCGTCGATGCGCAGCGGCACGGTCAGGTTGCGAACGGCGGCAAATTCGGCGCCGCCCTGCCCAGTCAGCGCGCCGCTGACCACGGACAGCAGCACGTAGTCCAGCCGTTGCGCGGGCAAATCGAACCAACCTTCGCCGGCCACGCGCAGCAGCGGGGTTTGCAGCAGCAGATCGTCGTTCTGCGCCACGCCGTGGTGCAGGGTGAAACCAGCGCGCAGCAGCGTAAAGCTGGTCTGCTCACCGGCAGTCAGCGGCAGGCGCCTGTCTCTGCGCGCGGCCAGCAGCGCGCGGGCGTTGCGCAACGGCTGCAGCAGGTCCAAGCCTTTGAGTGCGCCGTTTTTCACCTCGACGCGCGCCGTGCCCGACAGGCTGGCGAGCCGTGCCTGCGCCGTGCTGCCTTGCGCGGTCAGATCGAGCGTCCAGCCGGCCTTGCCCAGCAGCAAGTCCTGCCCGGTGAGCGCGCGCCACAGCGGCTGCACGCTGACATCGGTGGCCTGTTGCCGCAAGGTGTAA
This sequence comes from Thiomonas sp., assembly GCA_050180155.1. Classification (GTDB taxonomy): domain Bacteria; phylum Pseudomonadota; class Gammaproteobacteria; order Burkholderiales; family Burkholderiaceae_C; genus Thiomonas. The sequence continues at coordinate 2,855 of JBFXEK010000148.1, forward strand.
CGTTGCTGCGCCAGATCGGCGTGCAACGTGGTGCTCACGCGGCCGCCAAATCCCTGCGCGCTCAGCGGCTGCAGCGTCACGCTGCGGCCATCGCTGTGCAGTTGCCCTTGCACTGCGGTCCACTGCGTGCCTTTGAGCGTCAGGCTGGCGAATTTGAAGCGGGCGTCCACGTTCAGCGCCGGCAGGGGCCACGCCTGCGCGGCGGCGCCTGCAGCACGCTGCGGCTTGACGCCGGCTGCGCGCGGCAGCCAGTCGTCGAGGTCGACACGGTCGGCGTCGAGGTTCAGCGTCAGCGCCGCCGGCGCCGCCGCAGCACGTGTCAGCGCGCCACCGAGCTGCAGCGCGCTGCCTGCCAGCCGACCGCGCAGATCGAACTGCGCCTGCGTGCCGGCGGTGGCTGCCGCGACGTAATGCGCCATGCCTTGCAGCGCCAGTGTCTGCGCCGCAGCGTCGCCGTCGATGCGACCCGAGAGTTTGAGCGCCGGCAGGTCGCATTCCAACGGCCACGCTGCGCACTGCAACGGCGATGCCGCAACGAGCTGGGCGGCACCGGGCTGCCCCGGCGTGCCGCGCTGCACGTCGAGTTGCGCCGCGGCGATGCGCAGCGCGCTCCACGTCCCCGCTGTCGGTTGCGAGCCGAATTGCAGGCGCAGCGGCTGCGCCGTGTCCAGCTCGGCGGTGGCGTGCAGCGCGCCGATGCGCACGGCATCTGCGGAGAGATCGAGCAGCGGCAACGTGGCTTGCAGCTTCAACCCGTCGCCGTCGGCGCGGCCATTGGCCTGCAACGCGGCTTGGTGCAGTTGCAGCGACCACGCCGGCCGGGTGGTCAGCGCCGCGCCAGCCGCGTTGACCTGCGCCTGCAAAGCCGTCGCGCCCAGCGCATCACCCTGCGCCGACAGCGCCAGGTTCGACAGCGTGAAGGTGTGCTGCGCCGCATCGGCCTGCAGCAGCGCACGCAACGCCAAGCGAGTGTCCAACGCCGGCTGCGTGAAGCGTGCTGCGGTCTGCACGCGCACGACTCCCCGGCCGTTGCCATCGAGGCCGGCGATTTCGGCGTCGAGCGCGGCAAACCGGCCGTGGTACTGCGCCTTGTCGTCGTCGTACAGGATGTCGCCACGGTCGATCTGCACGCGGCGCACCGACAAGCGCAGCGCCAGTCGGCTCGGATCGGCGCCACGCTGCGCGCCGGGCAGCAGATCGGCAAAGTTGAACCGTCCCTGCGCGTCGCGCACGACGTGCACCTGCGGCCGGACCATGACCACGCGGTCGACCACCAGCCGGTGGCGCAGCAGCGCGAACACATCGAGGTGCAGCCGCAGATCGTCGGCACGGGCGAACGTCGCGTCCGAGTCGCGTTCGCTCAAGACGAACGGCCCGGTGCGCAGCGTCAGCGGCGGCAGCAGCTTGAGTTCGAGCGTTCCCGGCAGCACCAAGGTGCGCTGCTCGCGCTCTTTCATCGCCTGGATCAGCGCTGCCTTGTATTGGTTGGGGTCGAAAGTCAGCAGCACGATGCTCAGCCCGCCGACGACCAGGATGACCGCGGCCAGCAGCGCGGCCACCACCAATCGCAACGCACGTAGCCACCAGCGCCGGCGCGGCGTGGTTGCGTCGTGCGGTGCAGTGACCTCGGTCATCATCCGGACTTGCGGCGCCCGGCAGGCTTCGCGGGCACAATGCAGGGTGGATTGGGCATGCGCCGATTCTAGGAGTCTGTCGTTGCCGCGGCGTGCGTCACCGCCCGCCGCCCGCTGGCTCCAACAAGACCCGCACCGGCGCCTGCCCGCATCTGCCAAACTCGACACAACCGTTAGCAGCCACCGGCGTGGCACCCGATTCATGTCGTCTTTCTCTCCCGATCTGGTCATTTGTGGCGGCGGCCTCAGCGCCAAAGCCTGTGCCTTGGCGCTGGCGAAAACCGGCCTGCGCGTCACCCTGCTCGGCGCCCGGCCGGTCGCAGCGCTGCCGGCTGACGCCTACACCCTGCGGGTGTATGCGATCAACGCGGCGTCACGGCAGTTGCTCGACCAGCTTCGCGTCTGGCCGCAGATTCCAGCCGCGCGCGTGCAGCCGGTGCGCGCCATGCACATCCAGGCCGACGGCGCGCGGCTGGACTTCGACGCGCAGCAGGAGCAGGCCGAGGCGCTGGCGTGGATCGTCGAGTCCGACGCCATCGAAGCCGCGCTCGACCTGGCGCTGGGCTTCGAGCGCGGCGTGCAC
>JBFXEK010000149.1:0-5059 GCA_050180155.1 Thiomonas sp.
GCCCGCGCCGAGCTGGAGGACATCCTGCACGGCGACGCGCAGTTGCGCCTGGCGGATGTTGCGCAGGACGACGGCGCGGCGGCCAAGGCGGCGCCGCACACGGGGCCGTAAACGTCGTCGCGCAGGCGCAATCCCACTCGGGACGTGCTGCGTGGCGCCGTTTTCACCCCTCGGTTTGCAGGTCCGGGATGTGGTTGAAGGCGATGCGCATCGGCGCTTCGTGGCGGCCGGAGTGACCGCTGCCGCAATACACGGTGTGGCGGCCGAAGCGCACGTTGAGCGCGTCCACCGCGTTCCACAGCGCGGCCTGTTGCGCGTCGCTGCCGGGAGCATCGGCGGCAAACAGGCTGCCGTTGGTCTGCCCGGGCTGGCGTAGGTCATGGAGCAGCACGGCGACTTTCAGCGGCACCCAGCCGGGCGGCACCATGTCCGGCCACAGCGCCAGCAGGGTATGCAGCAGCGCGCGGGTATCGGCGGTGGCGGCAAAGCGCGCGCTGCGTTGCGCGCGCTGGCGTTGGTCGCCGCGACGGGTCAGGCGCAGCGCCACGGTCATCGCGCTGGCGAGCAGGTGTTCACGGCGCAACCGCATCGCCGCCTTTTGCGTCAGGCGGTCGAGCACCGCCAGCGCGCCTTCGGCGTTACGCATTTGCGGTGGCAGGACGTGCGAATGGCCGAGCGAGCGCCGGGGGGTCGCCGCCGACACGCCAGACGCCAGCCCGTGCAGCCGGTCGTAGAACGCCTCGCCGGCGATGCCGCCCCAGACCACGCGCAATTGCTCGCGCCGCGCCCGCCAAAGCTGCTCGACGCTGGAGATGCCGTGCGCCTGCAGCCGGGCGAGCATGCGCACGTTGATGCCGGTGAGGTCGGTGAGCTGCATGCGCAGCAGCGGGCCGGGCAGGTCGGTGGCGTCGAGCACCACGAGGCCGTCGGGCTTTTGCAGGTTCGACGCCTGCTTGGCCAGAAACACATTCGGGGCGATGCCGATGGACACGCGCAGGCACTCGCCCAGCGCCTCGCGCAGCGCGGCCTTCAGCCGCAGCGCCAGTTGCGTGGCGCGCTCGCGGCTGCCCCAGCCCATCGGCAGGCTGCAAGCCATTTCGTCGATCGACAGCACCTGCTCGACGGGGGCGATGGTGTCGATCACGGCCACGGCGCGGTGGTGGATCTGCACGTATTCGGCGTGTCGGGCGACGACGAACACGATGCCCGGGCAGAGTTTGCGCGCCTGCGCGACCTGCGTTCCGGTTTTCACGCCGAAGGCTTTGGCCTCGTAGCTGGCGGCGATGCAGCAGGTGGTGTCGGCCAGCATCGGTACCACGCCGACTGGCCGGCCGCGCAACTCCGGGCGGAGCTGCTGTTCCACCGAGGCGAAGTAGGAATTGAAGTCGATCAACAGGCTGCGCAGCGTCACGGTGCGGGAAGCGTGCCGGATGGGGCGGACACACGCTAAAAACTGTATGCATGAACAGTATTCCATCCGGCAGTGCGCAGGTCAAGAGCGGGGGCGGAATGCGTCGTCCAGGGGCAGACGCATTGCCCCCAGGCCAACGCCGAGGGCTTGGTTTTGACTTTCTGCGCGGAGTGCAATAAGATATATCGAGAATCGCTATATCGAAAATGAGGTGATGATGTCGATGTCCACATGCGGCGGCAAAGCGGGCTGCCAGGGTAGGGGGAGAGGGCGGCGGGCGCGTCTGCTGGAGCCGGGAATGCTGCGCTACGTCGTGCTCGACGCGATTGCGCAGCAGCCGCGCCATGGCTACGAGCTGATCAAGTTGCTGCACGAGCAAAGCGGCGGCTGGTACACGCCCAGCGCCGGGATGATCTACCCCATGCTCACGCTGCTCGAAGATCTCGGCTATGTCCAGGTGCAACTGCAGGGCACGAAAAAGCTGTACGCCGTCACGGCGGCCGGGCGGGAGTTTTTGCAGCACAACCAAGCGTTGGTGGCCGCGGTGCACCAACGCTTGGCCAACGGCGGCGGCGCCGAAGCCGAGCCGGTGCGCGAGCGCCTGCACGCCTTGCGCGATGCGGTGCGCAGCCGGGTGCGGCAACAGCCAGCCACACCGCAGGAGTTGGAACGCATCACCGCAGTACTCGATCGGGCGATTGCAGAGATCCAGGCGATCTGACGGTCGAGCTGGGTCATTCATCGTTGACACGAGGAGTTTTGCCATGAATCAAACCACACAACAGGTATCGTTTGGCGCACAAGGCAGGTGCTGCGGCAGCGGCATGGGGCGCGGCTGCGGCATGGGCGGAGGCGGGCGCGGCCGCCAGCGCGACGGTGCGCGGGCGGCGGCGGTCGGTGCCGAGCGCGAACTGTCGGATCGCAGCGCGCACCGCGCGCAGCACATTGCGCAACTGCGCAGTGCCATCGCCGCATCGCCACGCACGCCGCTCAGCCGCGCGGAGGAAGAGGATTTGCTGCTGATGCGCGAGGAAGAAAAAATCGCCCGCGACGTGTACCTGCGGCTGTACGAGCGCTGGGGCATCCGGCCGTTTGGCAACATCAGCGGCGCCGAGCAGGCGCACATGGACGCGATGCTCGCGCTGCTCGATCATTACGGCCTGCCCGACCCGGCGCGCAATCTGCCGGTGGGGCAGTTCCGCCGCACCGATTTGCAGGCGCTGTACGCGCGTCTGATCGAGCAGGGGATGCGCAGCGAGGCCGACGCGGTGCGCGTAGGGCTGCTGGTCGAGGAGCTCGACATCGCCGATTTGCAACAGGCCGCCGCGCGTACCGACAAAGCCGCGATCCGCGCGGTCTATGCCGAGCTCGAACGCGGTTCGCGCAACCATTTGCGCGCGTTTTACCGCTGGAAGCAGCATCGCGGCGCCGAGTACACGCCGCAGCATTTGCCCGCCGCGGAGTTCGAGCGCATCGCCTCGTCGCCGCACGAGAGCTGCGAGTGAAGCCGCCGTTGCCGCCACTCTGCCGTGGCGGCCGGTGCGGGCTGCGCGGCGGCTTGCGCCGATTGTGTCGTCTGCGCTGACGAATCACAACACAGCCCGGCGATGCCTGGCTTATGCTGTGCTGGCTGAAATCTCCTGAAAGAGCCAAGCACCATGACCTCGCATTTCGTCGTTCTTGGCGCCGGGTTTGCCGCGCTCACGGCGGCGCGCACGCTGCGCGACAAGGCGCCGCAGGCGCGCATCACCTTGGTGGCGCCGAAAGCCGAATTCGTTTATCTGCCCAGTCTGATCTGGGTGCCCACCGGCGTGCGCAAAAGCAGCGAGCTGACCATCGACCTGGCGCCGTTTTTACGCAAAATGCGCATCGATTTCGTCGCCGCCGAAGTCACCGGGCTGCAAGACGGCGGCCGCACCGTGCTGACCACTGCCGGCCCGGTGGACAACGACGGCCTGATCATCGCCACCGGCGGGCGTTTCATCAAAAAGCTGCCAGGCATCGAGCAGGCCATCGCGCTGTGCGAAGGCATCGCCGCGGCGGAAAAAATCCGCGAACGGCTGCAGGCGATGGACAGCGGGCGCATTGCCTGCGGCTTCGGCGGCAACCCGCAGGAGCCGGTGGCGGTGCGCGGCGGGCCGATGTTCGAGCTGCTGTTCGGCATCGACACCTGGCTGCGGCGTCAGGGCAAGCGCGACCGGGTGGAGCTGGTGTTTTTCAATGCATCGGACAAACCGGGCCAGCGCCTGGGGGAAAAAGCCGTCACCGGGCTGCTGTCGCACATGGCCAGGCGGCGCATCGACACGCATCTGGGGCACAAGCCGTTGCGCTTCACCGCCGAAGGGGTGGAGACGGAGGGCGGTTTCGTGCGCGCCGATTTGATTTTGTTCATGCCCGGGCTGACCGGGCCGGGGTGGCTGCACAACACCGAGTTGCCGCGCTCGGCGGGGGGGTTCATCCAGGCCGATGCGCACTGCGCCGTGCCGGGGTTCGAGCGGGTATTCGTCGCCGGCGATGCGGGCAGTTTCCCCGGCCCCGACTGGCTGCCCAAACAGGCGCACATGGCCGATCTGCAGGCCAAGGCGGCAGCGGCCAACCTGCTGCTGGCGATGCAGGGCAAGCCTGCGGCGCACGTGCCCAAGGCCGAGCTGGTGTGCATCGTCGATACCGTCGACTCGGGAATCCTGGTGTTTCGTGACGAAAACAAAACCGTGGTGCTGCCGCCGTCACGCGCGTTCACCTGGGCCAAGCGCTGGTTCGAGGGCAAGTATCTGAAGGACTACCGCGCGGCGTGACCGCGGCGCCTTTGCCGGCCCGCCCGCCCGCTTGCGGCGCGTCGCGGGCGGGAGTCAGAGCGCGATTTCAGGCTTTCTGGTCGATCAGCACATTGCCCAGATCGTCTTTGAGCTGCACCTCGTCGACGCGCAGATGCAGGGTTTGCGTCTTGGCGTCGGCGCCGAGCACGGTGGCGAAAATGCGCATGTGAAAGTGCACGTAGTTGGCGATGGCATCGTTGATGGTTTTCATCGCTGCGGCATCGGTGCACTGCAGGTGGCGAAACGCCTCGGGGTGGTCGTAGGTATAGTGGTACGGCGAGTTGTCGAAGTAATACCCGGCGCCGTGGATGAACAGGCGGTTGTCGATCGGGTAGTACTTGCCGGCGGGCACGTAGCTGTCGAGCGCGATGTCGTCGACGTCGATCTGCAGCTTGGGATGCGCCTTGGCGAAGGCGATCATGGAGTCGATTTGCTGCTGTTCGCGCGCCGTGGCCTGCACCGGCTTGGGCGGGTCGATCATTTCGGTATTGGCCGTGAGGATGCCGCTGTAGTTCAGCGGTTGTCTGGAATACGCGTAAACATAGGTTTTGAGCAGCACGGCCGAGTCGAGTACCACCGTGCCGTCACGCACTTTGATGGCGTGCACGCCCAGACTTTGGTCGATGCGCACGCGCGACGGTGCGCCGGGCAGGTCGGTGTTCGAGGCGTTTTGCAGGTTGACGGTGGGCGCCGATGCGGCGGGCTCGGCAGCTTGTGCCACGGCGCTGCACAGCGTCGATGCGGCAAGCGCGCAAGCCAGCGCGGCGCGCGCCGCGCGAGACTGACGCGCCGGCGGGAAAAGGGGGCGGGTGGCCATGGTCGTTCGTTCCAA
>JBFXEK010000150.1:0-5021 GCA_050180155.1 Thiomonas sp.
ATTTCGCCGAACCGTCGATGACTTTGGCGCAGGCGCAGGAAGCCAAGCTCGACCATATCTGCACCAAACTCATGCTCAAGCCCGGCGAGCGCTTCATCGACATCGGCGCGGGTTGGGGCGGTTTACTGCTGTGGGCCGCCGAGCATTACGGCGTCGATGCCACCGGCATCACGCTGTCGAAGAATCAGTACAACTACGTCAACAAACTGATCGTCGACAAAGGGCTGCAGGGCAGGGTGCGCATGCTGTTGCAGGATTACCGCGACGTCGACGAATCGCAGCCCTTCGACAAGGTGGCCTCGGTCGGCATGTGCGAGCACGTCGGTCGGCCCAATCTGCCGCTTTATTTCGGCAAAATCCGCCGCCTGCTCAAACCCGGCGGGCTGGTGATGAACCACGGCATCACAGCCGGCGGGGTGGACAACAGCCAGCTCGCCGGCGGCATGGGGGACTTCATCGAAAAATACATTTTCCCCGGCGGCCAACTGGTGCATGTGAGCGTGATGGCCGAGACCATGGCCCGCGGCGGCCTGGAGCCGCTGGACATGGAATGCCTGCGCCCGCACTACGCCAAAACGCTGTGGTATTGGGTCGATGCGCTGGAAGCCCACATCGACGAGGCGCGCAAGGTACTGGGCGACAAGGCGGAGAAAACGCTGCGCGCCTACCGGCTGTACCTGGCCGGCTCGGCCATGGGGTTCGAACAGGGGTGGATTTCACTGTTCCAGATTCTCGGCAGCCATCCCAACGGCACAGTCGAAGACCGTCTCGACAACGAGCAGACGTTGCGTGCGCGGCAGTGCGAGTATCCGTTTACCCGCGGCTATCAATACGCCGCCAAGGCGCGGTCTGCCAGCGCCGCGGGGGCTGAGCGGCTGGGGCAGGAACAAGAACGGATGGCCTGACGACCGCCAGAACGACAACCGGCACAGCACTCTGCAGCGGGGAGCAAGACATGCGCACCGCGCCGAGTTCGTCAACCCGTATCGCACAGCGTGAACGATCCCGCCACGACCCCCCTTGAGTCGCCCCGCGCATCGGGCAGCGCGCCCACGGCGTTTTACAGCATCGTCTACCCCTCGGCGCAGCACGAGGCGGCCGCCGTGCCGCAGGATCTGGCCGCGGTGTTCCACGATCTGTTCCTGCAGTCGATTTTCGACACCGTGTACGCCAACTTTTTGCCACGCGAGCAGCCGGCGTATTTCGTTGCCAGCCGCAGTGACGATGAGGCACCGTACCGCGCCGAGGTGTTGCAAATCCTGCAAAGCCTGTTTCGCACCCCGCTGCAGGACCCCGACGTCGTGCGCTACCGCCAGGACGCGCTGCGCGATCTGCAGCAGCCGGCGTTGCTGCGCGCGGCCCAGCGTTTCCAGCAGGCGCTGCGCGACATGCGCGAGCACCTGCGCCGCGCCGACAAGGCATACAACGCCATCGAAGGCCAGCGCTGGTTCGTCGATGCCGTACTCACCTACGGCCACGCGCTGCAGGCGCTGCATCAGGCGCTCGATGCCGCGGAGGTGCAATCGCAGGCCTGGCTGGCGGTGCGCGCGCATCTGGCGCAATTGCTCGACTCTGACGCGCAGCGCGTGCGCCTGCAGCAGGCGCAGGCTTTGGTCGATGACCTGGGGCGCCTGCGCTACGCCGTGCGCATCGACGGCACCGCGGTCACCGTGCTGCGAGATCCCGCTGAACCCGATTACACCGCGATCATCGCCGACACCTTCGCCCGTTTTCGTCAAGGCGAGGTCAAGGACTACCGCACGCAGTTTGCCGCACCCGCCGGGCTGAACCACGTCGAAGGCCAGATTCTCGACCGTGTCGCCTTGCTGTTTCCCGAGGTGTTTGACCGCCTGGCCCGCTTCCGCCGCGAGCACGACGGCTTCGCCGAAGATCGCGTGTTGCGGCTGGACCGCGAGCTGGCGTGGTATGTGTCGTGGCTCGACGCCACGCAGCGCCTGAGCCGCGCCGGCCTGCCGGTGTGCTTTCCCCGGCTGACCACGCAGCAAGGGCAGATCGACGCCCGCGACGCCTACGACATGGCGCTGGCGCGTCAGCGCATCGACGCGCAGCAGCCGGTGGTGCTCAACGATTTCGCCTTGCTCGGACAGGAACGCATGATCGTCGTCACCGGTCCGAACCACGGCGGCAAAACCACGCTGGCGCGAACATTCGGGCAATTGCACCATTTGGCCGCGCTGGGGCTGACGGTGGCTGCGCGCAGCGCCAGCCTGCTGCTGTTCGACCGCCTGTTCACCCACTTCGAGCGGGTCGAGGACATTCACAACCAGCGCGGCAAGCTGCAAGACGATCTGGTGCGCATGCACCACATTTTGCGGGACGCCACCGATCGCAGCGTGGTGCTGATGAACGAGATTTTTTCCTCCACCACGATCGACGACGCGCTGTGGCTGGCGCGGCGCATCATGCAGCGGCTGTCGGAAATCGGCGCCGCTTGCGTGTTCGTGACGTTTCTCGACGAACTCGCCACCTTCGACGCGCACACCGTGAGCATGGTCGGCACGGTCGATGCGGACGACCCGACGATCCGCACATTCAAAGTGGTACGCCGCGCCGCGGACGGCAAGTCGTACGCCCTGGCTCTGGCGCGCAAATTCGGCGTGACCCGCGAACAACTGCTCGAGCGCATTCCCGTATGAAGGCGCATCTGCTGTTTCCCGACCGCGACTACGACGCCAAGCTCACCGCGCCGCCGCAGTGGGCGGACGTCGCGCAAGACCTGGAAATCCAAACGCTGTTGGTCGCCATGGCGCAGGACGATCCCTTTTTGCTCGACGTCAGCGCCCACGTGCTCATGGCCGCCTGCGGCGCCGCCGACGCCGAGGTCGTCGCCCACCGTCAGGGCGCGCTGCGCGACGTCCTCGACCATCCCGAGCAGGTCAGGGCGCTGTACGCCTTGGTGGTCGAAGCCATCGACAGCCGTAAAAAGCATTTGTTCGGTCTGGGGTTGTTCGGGCGCTACCCGAGCTTCAACCTGCGCGGCGCGGTCGAGTTGCTGCAGACTTTCGTGCAGTTTTTGCAACGGCTGCGGCAGCAGGCCGATGTGCTTGCCGGCAGTTTTCGTTCGGCGGCGTTCAGCACCTTGTTCTCCAGCCTGCAGCGCGACATCAGCGATGCCTATTTCGACACGGTGCAAAGCCACCTGGAGACGCTGCGCTTTCGCCACGGCGTGCTGCTGTCGGCCGGGTTGGGCGCGGGCAACGCTGCTCGGGATTACGTGCTGCACGCCGACGCCGCCGAGCGACCTGGTTGGCTGGCGCGGCTGCTGCACAAGGCACCGCCGGAGTTCACCTTCCGTCTGCCGGACCGCGACGAGGCAGGTGCGCAGGCGCTGTCCGAACTGGTCGACCGTGGGCTGAACGATGTGGCCAACGCCATGGCGCAGGCCACCGACCACGTGCTGAGCTTTTTCGAACTCTTGCGCGCCGAACTCGGCTTTTACGTCGCCTGTCTCAATCTGTATCAGCGTCTGGCCGGGTTGGGCGTCGGCCTGTGTCTGCCGGCGTTCGAGCGCAGTGGAAGCTGGCGCTTGAGCGCCGAGGAACTGGTCGATCCGACCCTGGCGCTGACGCTCGAGCGCGCCCCGGTAGGCAACAGCGTGCGGGCCGACGGCAAGACTCTCGTCGCCGTCACTGGCGCGAACCAGGGCGGCAAGTCGACTTTTTTGCGCTCGGTCGGCGTGGCGCAGCTCATGCTGCATGCAGGCATGTTCGTGGCCGCGCGCGGCTACACAGGGGAGTTGGCCAGCGGCGTGTTCACCCATTACAAGCGCGAGGAAGACGCCGCGATGCAGGGCGGAAAACTCGACGAGGAGCTCGCCCGCATGCGCGACCTGGCCGCCGGGCTGCGGCGCGGCGCGTTGTTTCTGTCGAACGAGTCGTTTGCCTCGACCAACGAGCGCGAAGGCTCCGAATTGTTGCTGCAGGTGGTCGACGCGCTGCGCCAGAGGGCGATCAAGGTGGTGCTGGTCACACACCTGTTCGACGCCGCCCGCCGCATGGGTGCCGAGCCGGACGGCAAGGCGCTGATGCTGCGCGCCGAACGCCGCGAAGACGGCAGCCGCAGCTTCCGGCTGGTCGTCGGCGCGGCGCTGCAAACCAGCTTTGGCGCCGATTTGTACGCGCAGGTGTTCGGCGCTTAGCGCATCCCGGCAACGAATACCGCCACTGCCATCGCCGCCATCACCAGGACGAACACGCGCAACAGCCAAAAGCCGATGTTCCACGCGGCAGACAACGTCATGCGCGGCAGCGGCTTGGTGGTATTGACCACCAGCTGATCGGGCTCCAGGCCGTCGATCAGCTCGGTATCGTCGTGGGCTTCGGTGCGGTAAGGCGGCGGGGCGGACATGGTCAAAAATGAAAGGCGTGGAAAAAACTGACGACGACCGACGCCGTACCGGCCACGCCGATGACCACGGTCAGCGCGATCGCCAGCACATTGGCGCCCCAGCCGTTGACGTGCCGCCCCATGAGCTCGCGGTCGTTGACCATCACCAGCAGAAACACCAGCGCCGGCGGCATGAGCAGCACGGCGAGCAGGTTGGCGTTGAGGGTGATGTTCAGCAGCGGCAGGCCAGGAATGAGCACGATGGCCCCGGCGAGCGCCGCCACGCCGATGTTTGCCAGATGAAACACCGGCGCCTCAGTGAGCGAGCGGTTGAAGCTGTGGCCGCAGCCGGCAAACGCTTCACCCAGCGCATACGCCGTGCTCGCCGAAATGGTGAGCATCGCCACCGCGCCGGCCTCGATCAAGCCCAGAGCAAACAGCGCCGCGCCCCAGGGGCCGACATACGGCCGCAACGCCTGCGCATACCCAGCGCCGCCTTGCGTCAGAGTCGCCGTGTCGATGTGGTGCACGAACAATGGCACCGCGGCGAGCAGCGCGGCGCAACCGGCAAGCGCGGCGATCACCGTGCCCGCGGCGGTGTCCAAACGGCCAGCGTCGATGTCGCGCGGTGTCAGCCCTTTGTCCACCGTGGCGCTTTGCTGGAAAAACAGCAT
>JBFXEK010000151.1:0-5021 GCA_050180155.1 Thiomonas sp.
GCTGGCTGGCGGCCAACGGCTATTTTTACGTGATGCACCGTTTCGACGTGGACGTGGCGGCGTTCGCCCGGCAGATGCGCGACGCCGATTTGTTCGTGTCGGTGTCGCTCGGCGTCAAAGCCGACGACATGGCGGTGGTCGATCAACTCGCCGCAGAAGGAATCGGGGCGGACTACATCACCATCGACATCGCCCACGGCCACGCCGACAGCGTGCAGCGCATGATCGCGCACATCAAGCACAAGCTGCCGCAGGCCTTCGTCATCGCCGGCAACATCGGCACGCCCGAGGCGGTGATCGACGTCGAGAGCTGGGGCGCCGACGCCACCAAGGTGGGTATTGGCCCAGGCAAGGTGTGCATCACCCGCATGAAAACCGGCTTTGGCACCGGCGGCTGGCAGCTCTCGGCGCTGAAGTGGTGCGCGCGGGTGGCGACCAAACCGATCATCGCCGACGGCGGCATCCGCGAGCACGGCGACATCGCCAAGAGCGTGCGCTTTGGCGCCAGCATGGTGATGATCGGCGCGCTACTCGCCGGACACGAAGAGTCTCCAGGGCAAACCGTCGAAGTCGATGGCCGCTTGTACAAGGAGTATTACGGCAGCGCCTCCGAATTCAACAAGGGCGAGCGGCGCAACGTCGAGGGCAAGCGCATCCTCGAACCGATCAAGGGGCGGCTGGCAGACACCTTGCGCGAGATGGAAGAAGACCTGCAGAGCTCGATCTCCTACGCCGGCGGCACGCAGCTCGCCGACATCCGCAAGGTCAACTACATCATCCTCGGGCAGAACAACGCTGGCGAGCATGTATTGATGTAAGGCACGCGCGGGTTTGGGGGCATAGCATCGCCGCTTCGCCTGCCTCCAGCCATGCCGCATCTCTCCGCTCCCATCGCCAGTTCGGCGCAGCGCCTTCGCGTGCTGCTGGCCGGAATCAGCGCGCTCATCCTCACCGTCGGGCTGGCGCGTTTTGCCTATACGCCGATGCTGCCGGTGATGCACCGCGAAGCCGGGCTGTCGGCGGTGGCCGCGGGCTGGCTGGCGACGTTCAACTACGCCGGATACATCAGCGGGGCGATGATCGCCGCGGCCACTGGGGGTTTGCAGCAAAAATTCGTGCTTTACCGCCTCGGGTTGGTTCTGGCGGTGGTGACCACTGCGGCGCTGGGGCTGACCGACAACCTCGTGCTCTGGGCGGCACTGCGCTTCGTTTCCGGGCTGTCGAGCACTGCGGGCCTGTTGCTGGCCTCCGGGCTGGCGCTGAACTGGCTGATCCGCAACGGCCAGCGCCCGGAGCTGGGGCTGCATTTCACCGGGCTGGGATTGGGCATCGTCGTCAGCGGCGTGGCGGTGGCGGCGATGCGCGGCTGGCTCGGCTGGGCGCAGCAATGGCTGGGGCTGGGCTTGCTCGGCGCGCTGTTTTTCTTGCCCGCATGGGCGTGGATGCCACGCCCGGCCAGCGCCGCGGCCTTGCCAGGCAGCGGCGCACCGCGAGCGGCTACGACGCCAGCGCGGCGTTGGCTGCTGCAAATGGTGGCGATGTATTTCTGCGCCGGCTTCGGCTACGTCATCAGCGCCACCTTCATCGTCGCCATTCTCGACAAACTCCCCCTGCTGGCAGGCAAAGGCGGCTGGATCTGGGTGATCGTCGGTCTTGCCGCGACACCGTCGAGCTTTCTCTGGGACCGGGTCGCCCGGCGCACCGGGGACATCGGCGCCTTGCTGCTGGCGTTTGCGCTGCAAATCGCGTCGATCCTGCTGCCGGCGGTCAGCAGCAGCGCCGCGCTCAACCTGCTCAGCGCGGTGCTGTACGGCGGGACCTTCGTCGGCATCGTCAGCCTGACGCTGACCCTCATCGGTCGGCATTTCCCCGACAACCCGGCCAAGGCGATGGCGCGGCTGACGCTGAGTTACGGCGTGTCGCAGATGGCCGCGCCCGCCATCACCGGCTACATCGCCGCCAGCACCGGCAGCTACCGCGCAGCACTGGTGTTGACCGCCGCGGTCATGCTCGTGGGCATGACGCTGCTGGGGCTGATGTGGCGCGAAACGGCGCGCGCGCGAAGCTGACGCTCAGGCCGCCGCGGCCAGCGCGCGCACATAGGCCGCCGTGCCTTGCTCGACCGTGGCGAAATGGTGGCTGCAACCCGCGGCGCGCAACCGGCTGAGGTCGGCCTGGGTGTGGCACTGGTATTTGCCCACCAGCGCCTCGGGAAACGGGATGTAGACGATTTCGCCGGCTTCGACCAGTTCGGTCAGGCTCAGCGCCGGGCGGCCGGCGAGTTCGCGCAAGGTGTTGACCACCGTTCGCGCCACGTCGTTGAACGGCTGCGCCCGGCCCGATCCCAGATTGAAAATGCCGCTTTTGTCTGGATGGTCGAAAAACCACAGATTGACCGCGACCACGTCGTCGATCCAGACGAAGTCGCGCTGCTGCATTCCGGCAGCGTAGCCGCCGTACTCGCCGAACAGCCTGACCTGCCCCTGCGCGCGATACTGGTGAACATGGTGAAACGCCACCGACGCCATGCGGCCCTTGTGCTGCTCGCGCGGGCCATAGACGTTGAAATAGCGGAAGCCGGCGATTTGCGTCGCCGCCTGCGGCAGCACCCGGCGCACCACTTGGTCGAACAGCAGCTTGGAATAACCATAGACGTTGAGCGGCCGTTCGAACTCGGGCTGCTCGCGAAACGTACTGCTGGCGCCGTAGGTGGCGGCGCTCGACGCATAGAGCAGCCGTGTGCCGTGAGTCAGTGCGGCGTCGAGCAGGGTCTTGCTCGTGCGGTAATTGTTGTCGAGCATGTAGCGGCCGTCGTGCTCCATGGTGTCGGAGCAGGCGCCTTGATGGAATACTGCCTCGACTTTGCCGAAATGGCCGCGGGCGAACTGCTCGAAAAACGCGGTTTTGTCGAGGTAGTCGCTGATCTGCAGGTCCACCAGGTTACGGAATTTGTCGCCCTGCGTCAGATTGTCCACGGCGATGATGTCGGTGATGCCGCGGGCGTTCAGCCCCTTGACCAGATTGCTGCCGATGAACCCGGCGGCGCCCGTGACGACGATTCTCATGCCCATAGCTCCTGCGGCGTGACGGTGGCCGTGCCCAGCTTGCCCACGACGATGCCCGCGGCACGGTTGGCCGTGCGCACCGCGTCTTCGAGCGCGCAACCGGCGCCCAGCACCACCGCCAGGGTGGCGATGACGGTGTCGCCCGCGCCAGAGACGTCGTACACCTCGCGCGCTTCGGCCGGAATGTGCAGCTCGCCTTGCTCGGTGTACAGGCTCATGCCTTCTTCCGAACGGGTGAGCAGCAGCGCCTTGATGCCCAGTCTTTTGCGCAATCCCTGCGCCTTGGCGGTGAGCTCGTCTTCGCTGCTCCATTCGCCCACCACTTGCGCCAGCTCGGCACGGTTGGGGGTGATGACGGTGGCACCAGCGTAGCGCGAATAATCCCGCCCCTTGGGGTCGACGAGAATGATTTTGTCGTGGGTCCGCGCCAGGTTCATCATCTGATCGAGGTGCTCCAGCCCGCCCTTGCCGTAGTCCGACAGCAGCACCACGTCGTGGAAGGTGAGTTCCTGCTCGTAGCGTTCGAGCATGGCGGCGAGCACCTCATGATCGGGCTTTTGCTCGAAATCGAGCCGGATGAGCTGCTGCTGGCGCGACACCACGCGCAGCTTGACCGTGGTTTTGAGCGTGGTGTCCTGCCGCATGGCGTTGCGGATCGGCGTATCGACCAGCAGAGTGACGAGCTTGCGGCCGGGCTCGTCTGCACCGACGACCGACAGCAGCGTGGCCTGCGCGCCCAGCGTCGCCGCATTGAGCGCGACGTTGGCTGCGCCGCCGACGCGGTCTTCGTCGCGCTGCACCCGTACCACCGGCACCGGGGCCTCGGGGGAGATGCGATCGACTGCGCCGAACCAATAGCGGTCGAGCATGACGTCGCCGACGACGAGCACGCGAGATTGAGCGAGTTGTTCTGCGTTCATGACAGGAGGGAGAGTTCTTCCAGGCGGCGTGGCGGGTAGGTTTCCCACCCCTGGCAGCCCGGACAGTGCCAAAAATATTGTCGCGCTTCGAAACCGCAGGCGGCACAGCGGTAACGCTGCCGGCTGCGCAGCGCGTTGTCCACCGCCGCCTGCATCGCCGCAGCCGCCTCGGCAACTGGGACGCCCGGCGCGGGGTGTTCGAGCACGCGCTTGAGCGCGAGCAGGGTGCGGTGCTGCTGCAAATAGTGCTGGGCGCATTGTGCCCGCGACTGCGGGTCGGGATCGAGCAGCAGCACGGCGTCGAGCAGGTCGATCGCCGGAGTCTGCGCCAGCCGCTGCCGCAACCATGCCAGCCCCTGCTCGACCTGGCCGAGCTGCTGGCGCAACTGGGCGATCTGCACCGCGGCCAGGGCGAGGAATTCGGGCTGCACCAGGTCGATCGATTCCAGCGTCTGCAGCGCCGCGGCCAAATCGCCATCGGCTTGCGCCCACTGCGCGCGCAGCAGCCGCGCACGGACGTTTTGCGGCGCGGCCTGCAGGGCGCTGTCGAGCGCGCGCTGCGCCTGTTCCCCGTGACCGGCGGCGTGACGCTGAATGGCGAGCTCGCACCAGTACTGCGCGATCTGCCGCTGGTACGTGCCGGCGGCTCGCTGCTGCAGCTCGGCGGCGCGGGCGATGGCCTTGTTCCAGTCCTGCGTGCGCTCGCTGATTTGCAGCAAGGCGGTCAGCGCCTGCGTGGCGTAGGCGGTGCGCAGCAGGTCTTCGTAGGCCGATTCGGCGCGGTCGAGCAGCCCGGCTTTGAAAAAATCCTGCGCCAGCGCCAGTTGCGCGCGCTCGCGGGCGTCACGCGGCAGATCGGCGCGCGCCAGCAGGTTCTGGTGCACACGCACGGCGCGTTCGTATTCGCCGCGACGGCGAAACAGATTGCCAAGCGCGAAGTGCAGATCGACGGTATCGGGATCGGCAGTCATGGTTTCGATGAACGCGTCGATCGCCTTGTCCTGCTGTTCGTTGAGCAAATGGTTCAGCCCGCGGT
>JBFXEK010000152.1:0-4994 GCA_050180155.1 Thiomonas sp.
TGCAAAACCTCATGGCCATCCGGTTCGGCAACGTGCTGTTCGAGCCGCTGTGGCGCCGCGAGTGGGTGGACAACGTGCAGATCACCATCGCCGAGGACATCGGCGTCGAAGGCCGCGGCGAGTTTTACGATAAAACCGGCGCGCTGCGCGACATGGTGCAAAACCATTTGCTGCAGCTGCTGTGCATGGTGGCGATGGAGCCGCCGGCCAGCCTGCAAGCCGACGCCATCCGCGACGAAAAACTCAAAGTGCTCAAGGCGCTCAAGCCGTTTGCCGAAGCCGATGTGGCGAGTAAAACCGTGCGCGGCCAGTACCGCGCCGGCGCCGTCGATGGCAAGCCGGTGATCGGCTATTTGCAGGAAGCCGACATCGCCAGCGACAGCCGCACCGAAACCTTCGTCGCGCTCAAGGCGGAGATCGTCAACTGGCGCTGGGCCGGTGTGCCGTTCTTTTTGCGTACCGGCAAGCGCATGCAGGAACGGCTGGCGGAAATCGTCATCAGCTTCCGCGCCGTGCCGTTGTCGCTGTTCGGCGGGCCGGCCGGGTTGCAAGGCGCCAACCGGCTGGTCATCCACCTGCAGCCGGAAGAAAGCATCAGCCTGCACTTTCTCTCCAAGGAACCGGGCGACGGCATGCGGCTGCACCCGACCAAGCTCGACCTGGACGTCCAAGCCGCTGCGCGCAAGCGCCGCGCCGATGCGTACGAGCGCCTGTTGCTCGACGTCATCCGTGGTGAACTCGGCTTATTCATGCGCCGTGACGAACTCGCCGCCGCCTGGCGCTGGGTCGAACCCATCCTGGAGTGCTGGCGGCGCAGCGGCGAAACACCCAAACCCTACACCGCAGGCACCTGGGGGCCGGCGGCGTCGAGCGCGCTGCTGTCGCGCGACGGCGCGGCCTGGCACGAGGAGATCTGAGCCATGCTGCACGTCTGTGCCAGCGCACAGGAACAAATCGACCGGCTGTGCGACGCCGTCTGCGCCGCGCTGCGCACCGACTTGGCCGCAGACGGCCGTGCCCTGCTCGTCGTCTCCGGTGGCCGCTCGCCGCAGGCGCTGTTCGACGCACTGGCCACGGCGCCGCTGGACTGGTCGCGGGTGACCGTGACGCTGGCCGACGAACGCGTCGTCCCCGCAGATCACCCCGACAGCAACGCCGCGCTGGTGCGTGGTCACTTGTTGCGCGCCGCGGCGGCGCAGGCACGCTTCATCCCCTTGGTCGACGATGCGGCAGATCCCCAAAGTTGCGCCGCCCGTGCCACGGCGCGGTGGCGCACGCTGGCGCAGCCACCCAGCGTCGTCGTGCTCGGCATGGGAGAAGACGGCCACACCGCGTCGCTGTTTCCCGGCGCAGCCGAGTTGCCTGCTGCGCTCGACCCGGCCTGCCCCAGTGCTTACGTGCACATCACTCCGCCGGCCGCCCCGCATCGACGCATCAGCCTGAGCCTGGCGGCGATTCTGCAGGCCCGCCGTCTGCTGCTGTCGATCGCTGGCCAGACCAAGCGCGCGGTGTTTGAGCAAGCCAGCGTGCCGCCGCCGCGGGCACAATGGCCCATCAGCTTCCTCATCCAGCAAACCCGGGTGCCGCTCGATGCGTTTTGGACCGCCTGAGAGTTTTCCGCGATTGCTCGCCGACATCGGCGGCACGCACGCCCGCTTCGCCGTGCAGACGGCGCAAGGCATCGGCCCGGTCCACGTGCTGCAATGCGCCGATTACCCAACCTTGGGGGATGCGGTGCGCAGCGTGCTCGCCGCCCTGGGCCAGCCGCCGGTGCGACACGCTGCCTTTGCCGTGGCCACCGCAATCGACGGCGACCAGGTACGGCTGACCAACCATCCCTGGGAATTTTCGATCGACGCGCTGCGCCGCGAGCTGCGCTGGGACACGCTGCATGTGCTCAACGACTTTACCGCGCTGGCGCTGGCGCTGCCGACGCTGTGCACAGACCAACTGCGCCAGATCGGCGGCCAAGCCGCGGCAGCGCAGGCCCCGGTGGGCTTGCTCGGGCCGGGAACGGGGCTGGGGGTTTCTGCGCTGATCCCCGCCCCCGCAGGGGCTGCCGTGCCTCTGGCTGGCGAAGGCGGTCATGTGAGCTTTTCTCCAGCGGATGAGCAGGAGCTGGCGCTGTGGACGTTCGCCCATGCGCGGTATGGCCATGTGTCGGCCGAGCGCCTGCTCAGCGGTGCGGGCCTGCAACTCCTCCATGAGTGGCTGGGGGCGCCGCCGTCGCCTGCGCTGTCGCCGGCGGACATCACCGCGCAGGCGCTGCACGGCACCGACGCCCGCTGCGCCCAGGCGGTCGAGCGCTTCTGTCTGCTGCTCGGCACGGCCGCGGCCAATCTGGCGTTGACGCTGGGCGCGCGCGGCGGCATCTATCTCGGCGGCGGCATCGTGCCCAGACTGGGCCCGCTGTTCGCGCGCTCGGGGTTCCGCCGGCGGTTCGAAGACAAAGGCAGGTTTTCTGCCTATCTGGCGCGCATTCCGGTCTTCGTCATCGAGCAGCCGCACGCCGCCTTCGGCGGTGTGGCCGTGGCGCTGCAACATGCACTCGACACATCCAGCAGGCTATGAGCCAATCATCCTACGCCCCGCTTCGTCTGCCGCGCAGCAGCGGCGTGTTGCTGCACCTCACCAGCCTGCCCGGGCCGCACGGCAGCGGCGATCTCGGCCCCGATGCCTATCACTTCGTCGACTGGCTGCAAGCCGCCGGGCAATCGATGTGGCAGTTTTTGCCGCTGGGCGGCATCGGCCTGGGACATTCGCCGTACATGAGCACGTCGGCGTTCGCCGGTAACGTGTTGCTGATCGATCTGTCCGAACTGCACCGCCGCGGCTGGCTCGACGCCGACGATCTGCAGCCGGGGCCGGGGTTGAGCCACGGCGCGGTGCAGTTCGACGAGGTGATCGCCTTTCGCATGACGCGGCTGCAGCGCGCGGCGCAGCGCTTTGCCGTGCAGGCCAGCGCCGCCGAACGCGCCGAATGGCAGGCGTTTTGCGCTGCGCACGCCGCCTGGCTCGACGATTACGCGCTGTTCATGGCGCTGTCGGAGCACGCCGGCGGTGCGCCGTGGATGCGCTGGCCGGCGCCGCTGGCGCGCAGGCAGCCGCAGGCGCTGGCGCAGGCCCGCGTGCAGCACGCGCAGCGCATCGCCTTCTGGGCCTTCGCCCAATGGTGTTTTTTCCGCCAGTGGGCGGCGTTGCGGGCGTACGCGCACAGCCGCAACGTTCGGCTGGTGGGCGATATGCCGATTTTTCTATCGCTCGACAGCGCCGACGTCTGGGCCCGCCCCGATTTGTTCCAACTCGACGCCGACGGCCAGCCGACGGTGGTCGCGGGCGTGCCGCCAGATTATTTTTCCGCCACCGGGCAGCGCTGGGGTAACCCGTTGTACCGCTGGCAGACGCATATCGACGAAGGGTTTGCCTGGTGGATCGCGCGGCTGCGTGCGACTTTTGCGCTGGTCGATCTGGTGCGCATCGACCATTTCCGCGGTTTCGAAAGCTGCTGGGAGATCCCGGCGCACGAAGCCACCGCGATCCACGGCCGCTGGGCCCCCTCCCCCGGGGTGGCACTGTTCGATGCCGTGGCCGCGGCGCTCGGGCCGTTGCCGATCATCGCCGAAGATTTGGGCATCATCACGCCGGAGGTCACCGCCTTGCGTCAGCGCTATGGTTTTCCGGGGATGCGCGTGTTGCAATTTGCTTGGGGGGAAAACGACGGTGGACGCAACGCTTACCTGCCACACCACCACACCGCCGACAGCGTGGTGTACACCGGCACGCACGACAACGACACCACGGTCGGCTGGTGGCACAAAGCCCCCGAAAACGTGCGCGATCACCTGCGCCGCTACCTCGCCTGCGACGGCGGCGACATCGCCTGGACGCTGATGCGCACGGCCAGCGCCAGCGTTGCCGATTTGGCGATCCACCCGATGCAAGATGTATTGCGGCTCGACGGCGACCACCGGCTCAACACCCCCGGAAGCACGACCGGCAATTGGCGCTGGCGCTTCACCTGGGAGCAGGTGCACCCGGCACACGCCGCTGGTCTGCTCGAATTCGGCCGGCTGTACGACCGTCTACCCCGCTGAGCGCTTTATTCCACCATGCTGACGCCGCACGATATCGACGCCTTGGCCGCAGGCCGCCATCCCGACCCATTCGCCGTTCTCGGCATGCACCGACGTGACGCCACGCTATGGGTCAACGCCGTGCTGCCCGGCGCGTTGGCGGTGCAAGTGATCGACCGCGGCAGCGGGCAAGCCGTGGCGGCATTGCAGCAGCAGGCAGGCACACCGGTGTTCAGCGCGTCGCTGCCCGGCGCCGACGCAGCGTTCGATTACCTGCTGCGTGTGACCTGGCCGCCGCTGCGCGCGGGGGATGCGCCGTGGGTGCAGGACGTCGAAGATCCCTACCGCTTCCCACTGGTTCTGGGAGAAACCGACGCCTGGCTGCTCGCCGAAGGCACGCACCTGCGCCCCTACGAATGCCTGGGGGCGCACCCAGGCGACATGCTCGGCATACCCGGCACCCGCTTTGCCGTGTGGGCACCCAACGCCGCCAGCGTCTCGGTGATCGGCGATTTCAACCACTGGGACCCCCGCCGCTTCCCGATGCGGCTGCGGCGCGAGTGCGGCGTGTGGGAACTGTTCCTGCCGCACGTGGGCAAAGGCGCGCTGTACAAATTCGACATCCTCACCCGACAGGGTGAACGGCTGCAAAAAGCCGACCCGATGGCGTTTGCCGCCGAACTACGCCCGGCAACGGCCAGCCGGGTGCAAGGGCTGCCGCCGCTGCAACCGCCTTGGCCTGGCATGGCGCAGGCCAACGCCTTCGATGCGCCCATCAGCATTTACGAGGTCCACCTGGGCTCGTGGCGCAAGCACGACGGCTGGCGCTGGCTGAGCTATCGCGAGCTGGCCGACAGCCTGGTGCCGTATGCCCGCGACCAGGGCTTCACCCATCTGGAGCTGTTGCCGGTGAGCGAGCAC
>JBFXEK010000153.1:0-4967 GCA_050180155.1 Thiomonas sp.
GCTGTACCACTGCGGCACCGAATACCAGCCGCACACCAGCACGCGGTCGAGCGCGCGGCAGGCGGCTTCGAGCTGGCGTTCGTCGTTGGCGGCGATGATTTGGGCAATCAGTCGATCGACCGCCGCGCTGCGGATGCCCCAGACGTTGTCCGAGCCTTCGATGCCTGCGGCCTTGGAGCCGAAGCGATCGAGCAATTCGTTGCCCGGGCTCAGGCTGCCGCCAAAGCGCACCGTGGTCATGTCGAAGTCGAAGGTGTCCATGCGCTGGCGGTACAGCGCAAAGTCCACCTGCCGGTACGTCAGCGCAATGCCGAGTTTTTCCAGCGCCTGCGCGTAGACCGAGACGATGCGGTTCATCGCCCCTTGGCTGTCGAGGTATTCGATGCGCAGCGCCTGCCCGCTGGCGTTGCGCAACGCGCCGTCGCGCCAGTGCCAGCCGGCCTGCTGCAGCAGCGCGCGCGCCTGCAGCAGGTTGCCGCGCAGGCTATGCGGCGAAGTGGACTGCCCCCACGCGCTGGTCGAGCCAGCGCTACCCCCCGAGGGGGCGCTCCCCGCCTTGGGACGGCCAGGCGGCGGGTCGGTCGATGGCATGCGCGGCAGCTCGCCGAACACACAGGGCGACAGCTCGCCGCGCAGCGGGTCGAGCAGCGCCAGCTCATCGGCCCCAGGCTTGCCGTGCGCCTCGAACGGGGTGTTGGCGAAATAGCCCTCGATGCGCTGGTACGCGCCGTAGAACAGCAGCCGGTTGAGCCACTGGAAGTCCAGCGCCAACGCCAAGGCATGGCGCACGCGCACGTCCTGGAACTGCGGGCGGCGCAGGTTGAATACAAAGCCCTGGAACCCGGCCGGGTTGCTCGTCGGCAACTCCAGCTTGAGCAGCCGGCCGTCGGCAAAGCCGCCGCCTTGGTATTGCCGCGCCCAGTTGCGCGCGATGAACTCCTGGATCAGGTCGAACTCGCCGGCCTTGAAGGCTTCCAGCCGCGCCGTGCCGTCCAGGTACAGCTTGTAGCCGACCTCGGCAAAGTTGCACTGCCCGCGCCGCACCGGCAGCTGCCAGCCCCAGTAGTCGGCGCGGCGGGCGTAAAAAATGTCGCGCTGTTGCACCTGGCGGGCGATGCGGTACGGCCCGGAGGCGATCGGCGCGTCGCGCACCTCGCCGAGCTTGCGCCCGGCCAGCCATTTGGGCGAAAACACCGGCAGACCCGCGAGCAGCATCGGCAGCTCGCGGTTGCGGCGCTTGAAACGGAACTGCACATGCCGCGCGTCGGGAGTGCGCACCTCGGCGACATCGGCGTACAGGCTGGCCCATTGCGGCTGCGCGCCGGTGTTGCCGGTCAGTTGCGCGAAGCTGAACGCCACGTCTTGCGCCGTGACCGCATCGCCGTTGGCAAACCGCGCGCGCGGGTTCAGGCGGAATTGCACCGACAGCCCATCGTCGGCCACCGCCACATCGTCGGCCAGCAGCGCGTACACCGTGTTGGGTTCGTCCAGGCTGCCGGTCATCAGGGTTTCGAACACCAGCGTGCCCAAACCCGGCGCGGCCGATCCTTTGAGCGCAAACGGATTGAGGGTGTCGAAGCTGCCGGCCACCGAGTTCGGCGTGAGCAGCAACCGGCCGCCGACCGGCGCGCGCGGGTCGACGTAGTCGAAATGGCTGAAACCCGGCGGGTACTTGGGCCGTCCGTACAGCGCATACGCCGGTTGCCCGCCGGCCAGCGCCTGCGCCGCCGCCGGCGCAGCCAGCCCGAGCAGCGCGGCGTGCAGCAACGCGCGGCGCATCGGATCGACGGGGTGGGACAGCGCATGGGCCATGCGAGAATTCTGCACGACTTGCCGCAAGCCGCGGCGATTTCCGCATCAACGCATCCGACGAAAACGCGCATCATGGCATTCCTTCAAGGCAAACGCATTCTCATCACTGGCCTGCTGTCCAACCGCTCGATCGCCTACGGCATCGCCCAGGCCTGCCACCGCGAAGGCGCCGAACTGGCGTTCAGCTATGTCGGCGAGCGCTTCAAGCAGCGCATCACCGAATTTGCCGCCGAGTTCGGCAGCTCGCTGGTGTTCGACTGCGACGTGGCCGACGACGCCCAGATCGCCGCGACCTTCGACGGCCTGGCGCAGGCCTGGCCGCAGCTCGACGGCCTGGTGCACTCCATCGGCTTTGCCCCGCGCGAGGCGATTGCCGGCGACTTCATCGACGGGTTGTCGCGCGAAGGCTTTCGCATCGCGCACGACATTTCGGCGTACTCCTTCCCGGCGCTGGCCAAGGCGGCGCTGCCGCTGTTGCTCAAATCGGTGCAGGCCGGCAACATGCCGTCGCTGCTGACCATGACCTACCTCGGCGCCGAGCGGGTCGTGCCGAACTACAACACCATGGGCGTGGCCAAGGCCGCGCTCGAAGCTGCGGTGCGCTACATGGCCGAATCGCTCGGGCCGCGTGGCATCCGCGTCAACGGCGTGAGCGCCGGGCCGATCAAGACGCTGGCCGCCTCGGGCATCGCCGATTTCGGCAAGATGCTCGCGTTCAACGCCGCCAATGCGCCGCTGCGCCGCAACGTGGACATCATGCAAGTCGGCAACGCCTCGGCCTTCCTGCTGTCCGATCTGGCAGCGGGAATCACCGCCGAGGTGCTGCACGTCGACGCCGGCATGCACGCCGTGGTCGGCGGCATGGCCGCGCTGAGCGAGTAAACGCCGCCGCCGGAGTACCGGCATGTCAGGCCGCGGTCACGGCGCCCACCGCGCCGCAAAAAAACCGGAACAACATGGCAAGAAACCACACCTGGCCTCGCCGCAGCCGACAGCCTGGCGGTTTCGCTCTGCGCGCCGGCGGCTCGATGTGGCTGGTGCAAATTCGCCGCTGAACACTGGCGCATAGCGGCGAGGCAGTGTGACAATCGGCCAGCATAAAACCACCGAGGAGACCGACATGCTGGGCCTGATGCAAGAACATCCACTGCTGATTGCGCAATTGCTGGATTTTGCCGCGCGCTACCACGGCGACACCGAAATCGTGTCCCGCCGCGTCGAGGGCGACATCCACCGCACCACGTACGGCGCGGCACGGCAGCGCGCAGCGCAATGCGCGCACGCCCTCGCAGCGCTGGGCATCGACGAGCAGGAGCGTGTGGGCACGCTGGCGTGGAACGGCTACCGCCATTTCGAGCTGTATTACGGCGTGTCAGGCAGCGGGCGGATTTTGCACACCCTCAACCCGCGGCTGCATCCGCAACAAATCGCCTGGATCGTCAATCATGCCGACGACCGCGCGGTGTGTTTTGACTTGAGCTTCGTCCCCATCGTCAAAGCCATCGCCGCGCAGTGCAGCGCAGTGCAGCACTGGATCGCGCTGTGCGCGCCCGACGACCTGCCGGCCGATCTCGCCGGTCTGCCCGGGCTGACGAGTTACGAAGCGCTGTTGCGCACGCAGCCTGCCGACATCACTTGGCCGGTGTTCGACGAGCACACCGCCTCGTCGCTGTGCTACACCAGCGGCACCACCGGCGACCCCAAAGGCGTGCTCTACAGCCACCGCTCCACCGTGCTGCACGCCTACGCCGCGGCGTTGCCCGACGTGATGAACCTGTCGGCGCGCGACAGCGTGCTGCCCGTGGTGCCGATGTTCCACGTCAACGCCTGGGGCATCCCGTACGCCGCGGCGCTCACCGGCGCCAAACTGGTGTTCCCCGGCCCGGCGCTGGACGGGCAGTCGCTGTACGAATTGATGCAGGCTGAAGGCGTCACCCTGGCCGCGGGTGTACCGACCGTCTGGCTCGGGCTGCTCAACCACATGCGCGACAAACACCTGCGGCTACCCGCGCTGCAACGCACCATCATCGGCGGCGCCGCTGCCGCTCCGGCGATGATCCGCGCGTTCGAGGACGAACTCGGCATCCACGTGCTGCACGCCTGGGGAATGACCGAAATGAGCCCGCTGGGCACGCTGTGCAGCCTGAAAAACAAACACCTGGCGCTGGACAAGGCCGCGCAGTTCGCGGTGCAAGTCAAGCAGGGGCGACCGATTTTCGGCGTCGATGTGCGCGTGGTCGACGGCAACGGCGTCGACCTGCCTTGGGACGGCAAAAGCGCTGGCAACTTGCTGGTACGTGGGCCGTGGATCGCCAGCGACTACTTCCGCAACGCAGGTCCCAGCCCGCTGCAGGACGGCTGGTTTCCCACCGGCGACGTCGTCACCATCGACGCCGACGGCTATATCCACATCACCGACCGCACCAAGGACGTGATCAAGTCCGGCGGCGAATGGATCAGTTCGATCGAGCTCGAAAACATCGCCATGGCCCACCCCGATGTGGCGATGGCCGCCTGCATCGCCCGCCCCGACCCGAAATGGGACGAGCGCCCGCTGCTGGTGGTGGTGCGACGCGAAGGCTCCAGCCTCGACCGCGACGGCCTGCTGCGCTTTTACGACGGCAAAGTCGCCAAATGGATGATCCCCGACGACGTGGTGTTCGTGCCGTCGATTCCCCTGGGCGCCACCGGCAAGATGCTCAAAAACCGGCTGCGCCAGGACCTTGCCGAAGGTCGGCTGACGCCCGAGCCGGCGTAACGCTCATCGACCCGCGGGACGGGTTTTCGCCGCCCTTTGCGCCGCGCGGGGCGCGACGCTGCGCTG
The DNA here is from genome assembly GCA_050180155.1 of Thiomonas sp. GTDB lineage: Bacteria > Pseudomonadota > Gammaproteobacteria > Burkholderiales > Burkholderiaceae_C > Thiomonas. Next base: position 4,637 of record JBFXEK010000153.1, read on the forward strand.
CGCCATGGCCGCAGAAAGATCGGCCGACAAGTCTTTACGTCGGATTACATCAGCGCATTTGCATCTGTGAATCCGGTCGCCTAAGGTGAAAAGGCGCGCAATCTCCTACACGGCATTTTTTGATCAACGCGATCGACAGCGTCAAGAAAAGCCTGTTTTGATAACCACGGCGATGCCCACGCACCGCCGCCGGTTGCTTCATATCTGTCGTGTCCCGGATGATTGGTTAATTGGTTCACGCCGTGGTTTACTCTTGGCCCGAGAGGTCATGCTGGAGCTGAAACGATGCATCTGAGGCTGCACAAGAACGCCACCACGACACCCAGGATCC
>JBFXEK010000154.1:0-4954 GCA_050180155.1 Thiomonas sp.
CAGGCGAAAGCTCTGGAACCAGGTGGCCAGGCTGGCGCTGACCAGCAGCACGATGAGCGCGAAAGTGCGCCAGTACAGCCGGCCGAAAACATCGCTGATCCAGTTGCTCAGCCGCTGCCACAGGCCGATGCCCGACCGCGCGGTGTGGGCCTGGCCGGCTGCGTCGGTCGTCCGCTCAGTTGTCGGATCAGCTATCGGCTCAGCTATCGGCTTAGCTGTCGGCTTAGCTGTCGGCTCAGTTGTCGGCGTTGTCGGGGACGAAGACATACCCTACGCCCCAGACGGTCTGGATGTAGCGCGGATGCGCAGCGTCGGCCTCGATGATTTTGCGCAGCCGCGAAATGGCCACGTCCAAGCTGCGGTCGAAGGCCTCGTAGTCGCGGCCACGGGCGAGTTCGGCCAGTCGGTCACGCGACAAGGGCTGGCGCGGGTGCCGCACCAGCGCCTTGAGCATGGCGAATTCGCCGGTGGTCAGGCTGATGGGTTCGCCGTTTTTGCTCAGTTCGCGCCGTGCCAGGTCCAGGCTGAACGGGCCGAACACCACGGTTTCGTCCTCCCGCGAGGGCGCGCCGGGCAATTCGGGGGAGGGCTGGCGGCGCAATACGGCGCTGATGCGCGCGAGCAGTTCACGCGGGTTGAACGGTTTGGGCAGGTAATCGTCGGCGCCGACTTCCAGGCCGATGATGCGGTCGACGTCCTCCCCCTTGGCCGTGAGCATGATGATCGGGGTCTGGTCTTTGGACGCGCGCAGCCGTTTGCAGATCGACAGGCCGTCTTCGCCCGGCAGCATCAGGTCGAGCACGATCAGGTCGAAGCGTTCCTTGACCATGATGCGCGACATGGCCTTGGAATCTTCGGCCACGAAGACTTCATAGCCTTCTTGCGAGAGATAGCGACGCAGCAGGTCGCGGATGCGTGCGTCGTCATCGACGACCATCAGCTTTTTCGGTTTTTCGTGGTCCATAGAAGCGCCAATTGAAAAAGAAAACGCGGCAGGTCGGGTCTGCCACGAGCCTAACGACAAGCCCGCTAAAGGCTTGTTACACAGTTTACTGCGCTCCGGCGGCGTTTCGGCGCGGGCTGATTCGATAATTTCAATTGCAAACTTTCGATACGCCAATGTCGCATTTTCGTTTTTTTCCCGGTTGCGTTGCGGCATTTTTCGGTATTTTCCAGCCGGCCGGTGCGGCGGTGTTGCTGCATTCGGCAGTCCTCACACCGGCTGACGTGCCGCGCGGTGGCAGCATCGTGGTGCGCGACGCCAGCTTCGTCACGCCGCAGGCTTCGGCGGCCATTGCGCCGCATACCTTGACGCCGCAGGAGCGCGAACTGTTGCGCCAGCAAATCCAGCGTCTCGCTCCCGACGCCGGGGCGCAGCCGCGGCCAGCCGCCGCAGCCCGTGCGCGGCGATGAAAGAGCGGCGCGCGCACGCACGGGCGGCAGCATCGGTATGATGACTCGTCCGTTGTGAGAGTTTTCGTGCCGTGTCGCTCCAACCTCGCCTCGCTTTTGTGCAATGTCTTCATCCCGGCGGGCTGCATCGCCTGGCTTACTGGGAATGGGGTGACCCCGGTTGCGACGATGTCGTCGTCTGCGTCCACGGCCTGACCCGGCAGGGGCGCGATTTCGACGTGCTGGCGCAGGCGCTGATGGCCGAACGCCGCGTCGTCTGCCCCGATCTGCCCGGCCGCGGTGAATCGGATTGGCTGGACAACCCGGCGCTTTACCAGCTGCCGCAATACCTGGCCGACATCGTCACCTTGCTCGCCCGCGTCGATCCGCGGCGGCTGGCGTGGGTCGGCACGTCGTTGGGCGGGCTCATCGGCATCGCTTTGGCCGGGCTGCGGCACAGCCCGGTGCAGCGGCTGGTGCTCAATGACGTCGGGCCGGCGCTGGATCCGCGCGGCCTGCTGCGCATCGCCAGCTATGTGGGGCACAAAATGCACTTTGCCAGCGTCGACGAGGCGGCGGTCAGCCTGCGCGAAATTTCCGTGGGTTTCGGCCCACACACCGACGCGCAATGGCTGGCCTTGACCCGCCCGATGCTTCGCCCGGAAGACGGGGGGTGGCGTCTGCACTACGATCCGGCGCTGGCGCAGCCCTTGACCGTCGGCGCCGCACAGGCTGCAGCCGCCGGCGAGCTGGCGCTATGGCAGGCGTATGACCAGATCACCGCGCCGACCCTGCTGCTGCGCGGCGAGCAATCGGACATCCTCAGCCCGCAGACGGCTCGGGCGATGACGCAGCGAGGGCCGCGGGCGCGGTGGGTCGAATTTCCAGGTGTCGGCCATGCGCCGACGCTGGTGCAGCCAGACCAGGTCGACATCGTGCGCGGTTTTTTACTGTCGTGACTGCTGCGCAGCTCGAATCGGCAAGCTCGGCGCTGCAGGACAGCCTACCCGAGCGCGTCGCGCAGGCGCGGGTGTACGCGCTGGCGCTGATCGACACCATGGTGCTGGAAACCGGCGAGCCGGCGCTGGAACATGCCGACGGCGTGCGCGCGATTCTTGCCGACATCGGTGCCGACGCCGACGCGCAGGCCGCCGCCTACTTGAACCTTGCCGTGCCGCATCTGGCCCATCCGCACGATCAGCTGCGCAAGCACTTCGGCGAGCAGCTCGCCGCACTGGCGGTGCAGACGCGCAAACTCGTCGAAGTGTCGCGCATGGCGCGCGGCGGGCCCGACGAGGCCGAGTTGCGCCGCCGTCATATCGAGCTGCTGCGGCGTCTGCTGCTGGGGTTTTCGCGTGATTTGCGTGTGGCTTTGCTGCGTCTGGCTTCGCGGCTGCAGTCGCTGCGGTTTTTTACGCGCAGCAAAACCGACGCTCCAGCGGCGTTTCTCGCCGAAAGCATGGAGGTGTACGCACCGCTGTCGAACCGACTGGGCATTTGGCAGATCAAGTGGGAGCTGGAGGATCTGACCTTCCGGCTGATGCAGCCCACGGTGTACAAAGACATTGCGCGCCAGCTCGATGAGCGACGCGCCGAACGCGAGCAGGGCATTCAGATCGCCATCGCCCAGTTGCACGACGCGCTACAGCAGCAGCACATCGCTGCGCAAGTCGTCGGCCGCCCCAAGCACATTTACAGCATCTGGCGCAAGATGCAGGGCAAGCAATTGCGCTTCGATCAGGTGATGGATTTGCGCGCGCTGCGCATCATCGTGGCCGACGTCAATGCCTGCTATGCCGCGCTCAGCGTGGTGCACTCGATCTGGACCGCACTGCCCGAAGAATTCGACGACTACATCGCCAAGCCCAAACCCAACGGCTACCAGTCGCTGCATACCGTGGTGCGCACCGGTAGTGGCCAGATTTTCGAAATCCAGATCCGCACCGAGGCCATGCACGCCTACGCCGAGCATGGCAGCGCGGCGCATTGGGCCTACAAGGAAGCCGGGGTCAAGGGCTACCAGGGGCAGGTGCAGGCCGACGACTATCAAACCCGCATTGCGCTGGCCCGGCAACTGCTGGCGTTGCAGCAGGAGCTCGCGCGTGGGGCGGCGTCTGCGCCTTCCGGCGGGGCCGATGCCGCCGCCGAAGCCGACGTCGAAGACCGCATTTTCGTGCTCACGCCGCAGGCGCGGATCGTCGAACTGGTCAAAGGGGCGACGCCAGTCGATTTCGCCTACGCGCTGCACACCGACCTGGGCCACCGTTGCCGCGGCGCGCGTGTGGACGGCGCCTTGGTGCCATTGACTACGCCGCTGCGCAGCGGCCAGACAGTGGAAATCATCGCCGCCAAGGAGGGGGGGCCGTCGCGCGACTGGCTCAACACCGAGCTCGGTTACCTGCGCAGCCCGCGGGCGCGCGCCAAGGTGCGCGCCTGGTTCAACCAGATCGTGCAGCAGGACACCATCGCCAAGGGGCGGGCGCAGGTCGAGCGGTTGTTGCAACGCGAGGGCAAAACCAGCGTCAACCTGCAGACCCTCGCCGAGGGATTGGGGTTCGGTGCCGCCGATGAACTGTTCGAGCGCGTGGGCAAAGAGGAATTTTCGCTGCGGCAGATCGAAACCTTCCTGCGTGCGCAGACGCCGTCTGTGGCAGCGCAGGAAGAAGCCATCGCCCTGTCGGGCAGCGCCGCGCCGCCGAAGGCGGGGGGGCAGCAGGTGTTGGTGGTTGGGGTGGGGTCCTTGCTGACGCAATTGGCCAGCTGCTGTAAACCGGCGCCACCCGACGTCATCGGCGGCTTCGTCACGCGGGAAAAAGGCGTGAGCGTCCACCGCATCAATTGTCCGAATTTCCGCAATATTGCCAAGCAGCACCCAGAGCGTGTCATCGCCGTGACCTGGTCACAAGGCAGCGAGGGTGAGGCGCTCTACCCGGTGGATATCGAGGTCAGCGCAAGCGATCGACAGGGTTTGCTGCGCGACATTTCCGAGGTGTTGACCAAAGAGCGCATCAACGTGATCGCGGTCAACACCCGCTCGATCGCGGATCGCGCGCAAATGCGCTTTACCGTGCAGCTCAGCCACAGCGGCAAACTCAGGCGCGCACTCGGGCTGATTGCCGAAGTGCCCGGGGTGATCAAAGCGTGGCGGCGCTGATCTTCGGGATGCGGCAAAAACGTGGTATGATTTTTGACTTTATAGGCGGTTAGCTCAGATGGTTAGAGCGCTTGCTTGACATGCAAGAGGTCGTTGGTTCGATTCCAATACCGCCTACCAAGTCCACGTCCCGAAAGCCATACGCAGCGCAGCCTGCTGCGTTCTGTTGTCATCAGTGCCTTTTGTGCCGTCAGCGCATGCCGACCATGTCTTTTTCCCGAACTTGCTTGCAGACGCCTTGATGCCCGCAGGTCCGCACGCACGTGCACGATGACGAAAAGGTGCGGCCCTGCCGCACCTTTTTTTCTGTGCGATGTCGTCGCCGCCGGCGGGCATGTCCCGGCAAGAGATCATCCGATTGACGGCGGCGCACCGTTTTCTAAAGAGGCACTCACCATGATTCGAATC
>JBFXEK010000155.1:0-4944 GCA_050180155.1 Thiomonas sp.
ATTTGCGCCTGCTGCGCGAAGACGAACCCGCGCCGCAAGCCACCGTGCGCGTGTGCACCAGCCTGAGCTGCGCGCTGGCCGGCTCGCACACCTTGCTGCAAGACGTGCGCGCGCACTGCGGCGGCGCCGTGGCGATCGAAGCCGCGTCGTGCCTGGGGCTGTGCACCCAGGCGCCCGGCTCGCTAATCGGCCGCCACGCGCTGCCGCACGCCAGCGTCGAGGCGGTGCTGGCCGCATTGCCACAGGCGCAGCAGCCGCCGCAGCCGCCCGCGCAAGCGCAGGATTTTGCGGCCTACCGCGCGCAGGGCGGCTACCAAGTGCTGGCCGACTGCCGCGCCGGCCGCCTCACCCCCGAGCAGGTGATGCGGCAGATCGAAGCCGCCGAGCTGCGCGGGCTGGGTGGAGCGGGCTTTCCCAGCGCGCGCAAATGGCGCACCGTGGCGCAGCAGCCGGGGCCGCGGCTGGTCGTGGTCAACGCCGACGAAGGCGAGGTCGGCACCTGCAAGGACGGCACCATTCTGCGCACCGCGCCGCACCCGGCGCTCGAAGGGCTGCTGGTCGCCGCCTGGGCGGTGGCCGCCGGGCGGATCTGGATTTACGTGCGCGACGAATACGCCGCCGAGCATGCGCTGCTGCAGCGCGAGCTGCAGGCGCTCGATGCCGCCGGGCTGCTGCGCTACGGTGGCGTGGACATCGGCGGCCCGGACGACGACGAACCCGGCGACGACGCCGCGGTGCGCGCGCGGCTGCCGCGGGTGGCGCTGCGCCGCGGTGCCGGCGCTTACATTTGCGGCGAGGAGTCGGCGCTGATCGAATCGATCGAAGGCCGGCGCGGCATGCCGCGGCTCAAGCCGCCGATCGTCGCCATTTCCGGGCTTTTCGGCCGGCCGACGCTGGAACACAACATCGAAACCCTGTGGTGGGTGCCGGCGCTGGTGCGCGACCCGGCGGCGTGGAACGGCGCCGGCCGCCGTGGCCGCAAGGGGCTGCGGCGGTTCACCGTGTCCGGCCGCGTCGCCCGCCCGGGGGTTTACCTGGCGCCGGCGGGCATCACCGCGCAGGAGCTGATCATCGAGTTCGCCGGCGGCATGGCCGACGGCTGGCGGCTCTACGGCGTGCTGCCCGGCGGCGCCTCGGGCGGGATACTCGATGCGCAGCAAGCCGCCGAGTTGCCGCTGGACTTCGGCACTCTGGAGGCGCACGGCTGTTTCATCGGCTCGATGGCGGTGATCGTGCTCGGCCGCCACGCCGACGGCCGCACCGATACCGCGACGGAAGCCGCGCGCAACCTGCTGCGCTTTTTCGCGCACGAAAGCTGCGGCCAGTGCACCCCCTGCCGCGAGGGCACGCACCAGTTGCTCGCGGCGATGCACGGCCCGAAGTGGGACGCCGCGCATCTGGCCGGCCTGAGCCAACTGATGCGCGACGCCTCGATCTGCGGCCTCGGCCAAGCCGCGCCCAACCCGGTCGACAGTGTTTTGCGCCACTTCCCGCACGAAGTCGGCGCAGCCAAGGAGTAAGCCGATGGACACCCGCAGCGCCGACATCGCCTTCACCCTCGATGGCAAGCCGCTTTCCGCGCATCCGGGCGAAACCGTCTGGGCCGCCGCGGCGCGCCACGGCGTCGAAATCCCGCATCTGTGTCATCACGACCCGCTGCGCCCGGCGGGCAACTGCCGCGCCTGCATGGTCGAGGTCGAAGGCGAGCGGGTGCTGGCCGCGTCGTGCTGCCGCGCGGTCGAGCCGGGGATGAAGGTGCATGCCGACAGCGACCGCGCCCGCGCCGCGCAGCGCGGGGTGGTCGAACTGCTGCTGGCGCGCAAACCCGAGCGCCGCGACCGCTATGACGACGAACTGCTGCACTGGGCGCAGCGCTTGGGCGCCGACGCGCGGCGTTTTGCCGGCGCATTCGCCGGCGATGCCGCGCAGGCCGCCGCGTGGCCGCAGCCGCCGCAAACCGACACCTCGCACCCGGCGATCACCTTTGCCGCCGACGCCTGCATCCAATGCACCCGGTGTCTGCGCGCCTGCCGCGAGGAGCAGGGCAACGACGTCATCGGTCTGGCCGGGCGAGGAGCGGCGGCGCGCATCGTGTTCGACCAGGCCGCGGCGATGGGCGAGAGCACTTGCGTGGCCTGCGGCGAATGCGTGCAGGCCTGCCCGACCGGGGCGCTCATTCCCGCCAACGGCAGCTGGGCGCAACCGGCGGTGCGACAGGTCGATTCGGTCTGCCCGTATTGCGGTGTGGGCTGCGCGATCACCTACCACGTGCAGGCCGACGCGCAGCAGCGCGAATTCATCGCCCGGGTGGAGGGCCGCGACGGCCCGGCCAACCACGGCCGGCTGTGCGTCAAAGGCCGTTTCGGCTTCGATTACGCGCAGCATCCGGCGCGGCTGACGGTGCCGCTCGTCCGCCGCGACGACGCGCCCAAAGACCCCGAGCGGGTGAAACTTGCCGACTGGCGCGAGGTGTTTCGCGAAGCGACGTGGGAGGAAGCGCTCGATCGCGCCGCGGCCGGGCTGTTGCGCATCCGCGAGCAGCACGGCGGCGCGGCGCTGGCCGGATTTGGCAGCGCCAAAGGCTCGCACGAGGAGGCGTATCTGTTCCAGAAGCTGGTGCGCGCCGGGCTGCGCACCCACAACGTCGACCACTGCACCCGGCTGTGCCACGCCTCCAGCGTCACCGCGCTGCTCGAAGGCATCGGCTCGGGCGCGGTGAGCAACCCGGTGGAAGACGCGCTGCACGCCGAGGTCATTCTGCTCATCGGCGCCAACCCGACGGTCAACCATCCGGTGGCGGCAACCTGGATGAAAAACGCGCTGCGCCGCGGCACCCGGCTGATTCTCGCCGACCCGCGGCGCACCGATCTGGCGCGCAAAGCCTGGCTGACGCTGCAATTCAAGCCGGGCAGCGATCTGGCGCTGCTCAACGCCATGCTGCACGTGCTGTTCGCCGAGAACTTGCTCGATGAGGCAACGATCGCCGCGCGCTGCCATGCCGACGAAGTGCAGGCCATCCGCGAGCATGTCGCGCCGCTGTCGCCTGAGGCGATGGCGCCGCTGTGCGGCGTGCCGGCCGAGGACATCCGCGCCGCTGCGCGGGCGTTTGCGAGCAGCCGTGCGTCGATGATTTTCTGGGGCATGGGCATCGCCCAGCACGTGCACGGCACCGACAACGTGCGCGCGCTCATTGCGCTGTGCCTGCTCACCGGGCAGATCGGCCGCCCCGGCACCGGGCTGCACCCGCTGCGCGGGCAGAACAATGTGCAGGGCGCGAGCGACGCCGGGCTGATGCCAACGATGTTCCCGGACTATCTGCGCACCACGCCGGAAAACATCGCCCGCGTCGAACGCCACTGGGCGCTGCCCGAGGGCACGCTGTCGCGCACCCCAGGGCTGACGGTGGTGGAGATCATCCACGCCGCGCTCGAAGGCCAGATCCGCGGCATGTACATCGAGGGCGAAAACCCGGCGATGAGCGACCCCGACGCGCACCACGCCCGCCAGGCGCTCGCCCGCCTCGAACATCTGGTGGTGCAGGACATTTTCCTCACCGAAACCGCGGCGCTGGCCGACGTGGTGCTGCCCGCGTCGAGCTGGGCGGAAAAAACCGGCACCGTCACCAACACCGACCGCCTGGTGCAGATCGGGCGCAAGGCGCTGCCCTGCCCGGGGCAGGCGCGCGCCGATCTGTGGATCATCCAGGACATGGCCCGCCGCCTGGGCGTGGCGCCGACCGCCGAGGTGGACATGCACGGCGGCGAAGCCGGCGTGGCCGCGGTGTACGAGGAAATGCGCAGCCTCATGCCCTCGCTGGCGGGCATCGGTTGGGCGCGCTTGCAGCGCGAAGGCGCGGTCACTTCCCCCTGCGCCGCCGAGGACGAACCGGGGCAGCCGGTGATGTTCATCGACCGCTTTCCCACCGCCGACGGCCGAGCCAAGCTGAAACCCGCGCCGCTGGCCTTCGGCGACGAACCGCCGGACAACGTCTACCCGTATGTGCTGATCACCGGGCGCGAACTCGAACACTGGCACACCGGTGCGATGACCCGCCACGCCAGTGTGCTCGACGCGCTCGAACCGGTGGCCACGGCCAGCGTGCACCCGACGCTGCTGGCCAAGCTGGGCATCGCGCCGGGGCAGCCGCTGCGGGTGCAGTCGCGCCGCGGCGCGATCGAACTGGCCACCCGCGCCGACCCGGCGATGCCCGAGGACGCGGTGTTCATTCCCTTCGCCTACGTCGAAGCCGCGGCCAATCTGCTGACCAACCCCAAGCTCGACCCGGAAGGCAAGATCGCCGAGGTGAAGTATTGCGCGGTGGCGCTGTCGCCAGCGCCTGCTGCGGCCGGGCGGAACTGACCTGCGTCCGGCCGGCGCCGCGACCGACGCGCAGCCGCGCAGGGCTGCGGCGCCAATCGTGAAAGAATGATGACCGGTTCCGATCCGCGGGCGCCCGCCGCAGGCGCTGACGTTCATGCAAGTCCAACAGGTCCGCAGCTACCTCCTCGATCTCCAACATCGTATCTTGCAAGCGCTCCAGGACGCCGACGGCCAGCCCTTCCGGCGTGACGCCTGGACGCGCCCGGCCGACTCACCGCTCCAAGGCGACGGCATCAGCAGCCTGATCGAAGGCGGCGGGCTGCTGGAACGCGGCGGGTGCAATTTCTCGCACGTTCGTGGGCCCAAACTCCCCCCTTCGGCCACGCAGCACCGCCCGGAACTGGCCGGCGCACCGTTCGAAGCGCTGGGCATTTCGCTGGTTCTACACCCGGTCAATCCGTATGTGCCCACCGTGCACATGAACGTGCGCATGCTCATGGCGCAACCTGCCGGTCAAGACCCGGTGGCCTGGTTCGGCGGCGGCATGGATTTGACGCCGTACTATGGCTTCGAAGAGGACGCGGTGCATTTTCACCGCACCTGCCGTGACGCACTCGAGCCCTT
>JBFXEK010000156.1:0-4931 GCA_050180155.1 Thiomonas sp.
TTCCGCTGCAAGCCGGGGAGAAAATCACCACGGTGCTGCCGGTCAAGGCGTTCGACGAGGAGCATTTCGTGTTCATGGCCACCGCCCGCGGCACGGTGAAAAAAACCCCGCTGTCGGCGTTTGCCAACCGGCGCACGGCGGGCATCATCGCCGTCGGGCTCGACGATGACGATTACCTCATCGGCGCGGCGATCACCGATGGCCGCCACGACGTGATGCTGTTCTCCGACGCCGGCAAGGCGGTGCGCTTCGACGAAGCCGACGTGCGGCCGATGGGCCGCGAGGCGCGCGGGGTGCGCGGCATGCAACTCGAAGACGGGCAGAGCGTGATCGCGCTGCTGGTGGCCGAAGACGAGTCGCAAAGCGTGCTCACCGCCACGGTCAACGGCTATGGCAAGCGCACGCCGATTGCCGAATACACCCGCCACGGCCGCGGCACCAAGGGCATGATCGCGATCCAGACCTCCGAGCGCAACGGCAAGGTGGTCGCCGCCTGCCTGGTGCGCGAGGCCGACGAGATCATGCTCATCACCGACACCGGGGTGCTGGTGCGCACCCGCGTGGCCGAAATCCGCGAAATGGGCCGTGCCACTCAGGGAGTGACGCTGATCGCGCTGGACGCCGAGGCGCAGCTCATCCAGGTGCAGCCGGTGGTCGAGGCGGAAAGCGCCGACGAGGAGGCGCCAGGCGGCGCGAACGAGGCTGGCGCTGCACCCAGCGCCGAATGAATCGGGCAGAGCATGTCACGTCCCTACAACTTCTCCGCCGGCCCTGCGGCCATTCCTGAAGAGGTGCTGCAGCAGGCTGCGGCCGAAATGCTCGACTGGCACGGCAGCGGCATGAGCGTGATGGAAATGAGCCATCGCGGCCCGCAGTTCGAGTCCATCCTGCAGCAGGCCGAGGCCGATCTGCGCGACCTGCTGGGCATTCCAGACGACTACGCCGTGCTGTTCATGCAAGGCGGAGCGATCGCGGAAAACGCCATCGTGCCGCTGAATCTGTCGCGCGGCCGCAAGGCCGACTATGTGGTCACCGGGTCGTGGTCGCAAAAAAGCCAAATCGAGGCGCGCAAATATTGCGATGTCCACGTCAGCGCCAGCGCACACGACGACCAGGGTTACGGCGTCATCCCCGACCCTGCCGCGTGGAGCATCCGCCCCGACGCGCAATACTTGCACATTTGCACCAACGAAACCATCGACGGCGTGGAGTTTCACTTCGTCCCCGACAGCCGCGGGGTGCCGCTGGTGGCCGACATGTCGTCGCACATTCTGTCGCGCCGCATCGACGTCAAGCGCTACGCCTGCATCTACGCCGGGGCGCAGAAAAACATCGGCCCGGCGGGGTTGACCCTGGTCATCGTGCGCCGCGATCTGCTCGGCCATGCGCTGCCGCATTGCCCCAGCGCGTTCGACTATGCCATCGTCGCCGCCAACCGGTCGATGTACAACACCCCGCCGACTTACGCCATCTACATCGCCGGGCTGGTGCTGCAATGGATCAAGCGCCAGCGCTACGACGGCTTGGAGGGGCTCGATGCCGTGGAGGCGCGCAACATCGCCAAGGCGCATCTGCTGTACGACGCGCTCGACGCCTCCGAGCTGTTCGAAACCCGTGTGGCGCGCGACTGCCGCTCGCGCATGAACGTGCCGTTTCATTTGCGCGAGCCAGCGCTCGACGGTGCGTTTTTACACGGCGCCGAGCAGGCCGGGCTGCTGCAGCTCAAGGGGCACAAATCGGTCGGCGGCATGCGCGCGTCGATCTACAACGCCATGCCGCTCGAAGGCGTGCAGGCGCTGGTGGCGTATTTGCAGGACTTTGAACGACGCCATGGCTGACCTGTTGCCCACCGGCTCTAGCGACGAGCTGACTGCCTGGCGCGAGCGCATCGACGCCATCGACCGCCAAATCCTCGCGCTGCTCAACCAGCGCGCGCAGGCGGCGCAACAGATCGGGCACATCAAGCAGCGCTTGGGCATGCCGGTGTTCCGGCCCGAGCGCGAACGGCAGGTGGTCGACACCCTGCAGGCGCACAACGCCGGGCCGCTGCACAACGCCGGCGTCAGCGCGATCTGGCGCGAAATCATGTCGGCCTGCCGCACCCTGGAGGCGCCGCTGCGCGTGGCCTATCTCGGCCCGGCAGGCACGTTCAGCGAACAGGCGGCGCGGCGGTTTTTCGGCAGCAGCGCGCACGGCGTTGCCTGCGCCAGTATCGACGATGTGTTTCGCAGCCATCTCGGCGGCGAGAGCGAATTTGCCATCGTCCCGGTGGAAAACAGCACCGAGGGTGCGGTGGCGCGCAGCATGGATTTGTTGCTGGCGCATCCAGTGCATCTGTGCGGCGAAGTCAGCTTGCCGGTGCGGCACTTTTTGCTGCGCCAGACTCCCGAACTCCAGGGCATCGACGTCGTTGCCGCGCATGCGCAGGCCCTGGCGCAATGTGCCGGCTGGCTGCGCAGCCACCTGCCGCACGCCGAGCTGCGCTCGGTGGCAAGCAACGCCGAGGGCGCGAGGCTGGCCGCCGCAGACGCACGCATCGCCGCGATCGCCGCAGAGGAGACCGCGGCGCTGTACGGCTTGCACATCGCCGCCCGTGCCATTCAGGACGAGGCGCAGAACACCACGCGCTTTGTCGTACTCGGCGCGGCGCGGCCGCAGCCGACGGGGGACGACCGCACCAGCCTGATCCTGTCCGTGCCCAACCGCGCCGGCGCGGTCTACGAGTTGCTCAAACCGCTGGCGCAGCACGGTGTGAGCATGACGCGGTTCGAATCGCGTCCGGCGCGCTCGGGGCAATGGGAATACGCGTTTTACATCGACATCGAGGGCCACCAGGACGACCCGGAGGTGGCTATGGCGCTACGCGAACTGCAGTCGGCCTGCGCGATGTACAAATGTCTGGGGTCCTACCCGATCGACCGCACGCCGCGCGAGCGTTGACCGTGCCAAGCCGTACCTGAAAGCCAACTCATGCAACAGACCGAAACCGCACAAACCCGTTGGGGCGCCGACTACGTGCAGGCGATTTCGCCTTATGTCGGCGGCAAGCCGATCGCCGAAGTCGCCCGCCAGTTCGGTTTGCAGCCCGAGCGCATCGTCAAACTGGCGTCCAACGAAAACCCGCTGGGCATGTCGCCCAAGGCACACGACGCCGTGCTCCAGGCATTGAACGACGGTCAGCGCTACCCCGACAACGACGGCTACGCGCTCAAGCAGGCGCTGGCGCAGCATCTGGATGTTGCGCCGGCGTGGATCACCCTCGGCCACGGATCGAGCGACCTGCTCGAAATGGCCGCGCGCGCGCTACTCACCGATGCCGACGCCGGGATGTACGCGCGTTACAGCTTCATCGTCTACACGCAGGCGGTGCAGGGCGTGGGAGCGACGCATCAGGTCGTTGCCGACGCCGACTTCGGCCATGACCTGGCGGCGATGCGTGCGGCCATCACCGCGCAGACGCGGCTGATTTACCTAGCCAACCCGAACAACCCCACCGGCACTTTCCTGCCGGCCGAGCAGATCGAAGACTTTTTGCGCCAAGTGCCGCCGCACGTCGCCGTGGTCCTCGACGAAGCGTATGTCGAATACATCGAACCCGCGCTGCGTTACGACAGCATGGCCTGGGTGCGGCAATATCCCAACCTGATCGTCTCGCGCACGTTTTCCAAGGCTTATGGCCTGGCCGGACTGCGCATCGGCTACGGTGTGGCGCAACCGCCGCTGACCGACGTGCTCAACCGCGTGCGCTCGGCATTCAACACCAGTACCGTTGCCCAGGCGGCGGCGCTGGCGGCGCTTGCCGACCAGGACTTCATCGACCAGGCGTACGCCGTCAACCGTGCCGGGCATGCGCAGCTTGCCGCCGCGTTCGACGCGCTCGGGCTGCGCTACATCGCGTCGCAGGGCAACTTCATCTTGGTGCAAGTCGGTGACGATGCGCAGGCCGGAGCGCGGGTCAACCTCGCGCTGTTGCAACGCGGCGTGATCGTCCGCCCAGTGGACAACTACGGGCTGCCGCAATGGCTGCGCATTTCCATCGGCACCGAGGCAGAGAACGCTGCGTGCATCGCGGCGTTGCGCGCGCATTTCGCAGGAGGTTGAGCGCATGGACACGGTCATCGGCGCCGACGGCGACGACGCCCCGGTGCAGTTCGAACGCCTGGCCATCCTCGGCGTCGGCCTGCTCGGCGGCTCGTTCGCGCTGGCTGCACGCCGCGCCCGGCTGGCACGGCACATCGTCGGTTACAGCAAATCGCCCACCACCACGCGAACTGCGCTGGAGCGCTCGATCATCGACGAAGAGGCCGACTCGGCGCTGCGTGCGGTGCATGGTGCCGATCTGGTGTTGCTGGCCGTGCCGGTGGCCTCGACCGCCGATTTGCTCAAGCAGTTGCGTCATGGCCTGGAGCCGCACGCGTTGGTGATGGACGTGGGCAGCACCAAAGGCGACGTCGTCGCCGCTGCGCAGGCGCAGCTTGGCGCGCGGCAAAGCCAATTCGTGCCCTGTCACCCGATCGCCGGTAAGGAAAAAAGCGGCGTGTTACACGCCGAGGCCGGCTTGTTCGACGGCAAGCGCGTCGTGCTCACGCCGCTGGCGGCCAACAGCGACAGTCTGGTGGACATCGCCACGCAGGCCTGGGAGGCGATCGGCGGCGTGGTGTCGATCATGTCGCCGCAGGAGCACGATGCGGCGTTTGCCGCGGTCAGCCACTTGCCGCACTTGCTGGCGTTCGGTTACGTCTATGCCCTGTCGAGCCAACCGCAGGGCAGCGCGTTCTTGCAGCTCGCCGGGCCGGGGTTTCGCGATTTCAGCCGCATCGCCGGCGGCGACGCGCAGATGTGGCGCGACATTCTGCAGGCCAACCGCGACGAAGTGTTGCATCAACTGCAGCTTTACAAACAGGCGCTGGCCGGGTTCGAGGCGCAGATGC